>DASSYY010000416.1:0-4204 GCA_035703025.1 Gemmatimonadales bacterium
CCCCGAAGCCCACCGTCACTTCTTGTCTGCCGAAGTCCACCGCGCCACTTCCTCCGCCGTCAACGACCCGTACGGCCGGATCCGCGCGTCCCGGAAATTGCCGCCGAATACGTCGCCCAAGTACTGGGACCAGGAGAGCAGCGTGCCGTAGCACACCGGGTCGTCGGCATCGGGCGCGTCGAGCTCGGGCGCGAGCTGGTCGAGCAGCTCGTGCATGACCCAGGTGGGGACCCGGGACCGCGCGCTCGGATAGATGAAGCCGAACAGGACGAGGTGTGACAGCAGCACGCGCCAGTGCGCGCCGAACCGATCGAGCAGCCGGCGCCAGTCGAGTCGCTCGCCGTACGCGAGAATGATGTGGGCCACGTCCGCGCCGTCGAAGCGCTCGCGCTCCTGCACGAACGCCTTCGACCAGAGACTCTCCTCCGCCGGCGCCACCATCACGTTCAGGCCGAGCACGCTCTGCTCGGTGGCGTGCGCGAACCAGTCGTCGTCCACGACGGCCAGGCCGTTGCCGGAGCTGAAGATGACGTCGATGAAGGCGTCGATGGACCGGATCTTGGCCAGCCAGTGCGAAAAGACCAGCTCGGCCGAGTAGCCGGCAGCCGCGCAGACTTCCAGCAGCCGATGCACGTCGCCCGGGCGGACGAAGATGTCGAGGTCCTTCGTGGACCGGTCGATACCCGCCTGGTGGACGAACGCGAACGCACCGCCGACCAGGAAGGGAACCTGGCCACGGGTGAGCACCTCCATCGCCTGCCGGTAGAAGGCGCGCGACGGGGTTTCTACCAGCGACTGCGTGGGGGCCAGCGCCATGCGCGCTCCTGAGCAGGGACCCGTATCATAGGGTCGGAGCACCCAGGCGGTTGTGGCGGGGATCACCGCTCCCGGGCCCCGGGCGGCCTTGATTGAGGACAATGACCAAGACTCCCGGCAGGGTCCGCATCGCGGCGGTGGCCGACCTCCACTTCGGGCGTGACGGCTACGGCCCGCCCCTCCGTACCCTCTTCGCCGACGTTGTCGAGCGGGCCGACGTCCTGGCCCTCTGCGGCGACCTCACCGACACGGGGGAGCCCGAGGACGCACGCGCCCTGGTCCGTGCCCTGTCGCCGGCTACGATCCCCACCGTCGCCGTGCTCGGCAACCACGACTGTGAAGCCGGCAAGATGGCGGAGGTGAGCCGGATCCTCTGCGAGGCCGGGGTGCACGTGCTCGACGGCACCAGCTTCGAGATCTACGGCGTCGGATTCGCGGGGGTGAAGGGCTTCGCGGGCGGGTTCGGCCGGCGCGCGCTGGGGCCGTGGGGCGAGGAGATCATCAAGCTGTTCGTGCAGGAGGCGCTGAACGAGGCGCTCAAGCTGGAGACGGCGCTCGCACGGCTCAGGACCGACCACCGGATCGTGCTGATGCACTACTCGCCCATCGAGGGCACTGTCGAGGGCGAGCCGAAGGAGATCTATCCCTACCTGGGCTCGAGCCGGCTGGAAGAGCCGCTCACCCGCTATCCGGTCGACGCCGTCTTTCACGGCCACGCCCATCACGGCACCGCCGAAGGCCGGACGCGCACCGGGGTCCCGGTCTACAACGTCTCGATGAACCTCATGCAGCGCGAGCACCCCGAGGGACCGCTGTTCCGGTTCCTCGACGTGCCGGTGGACGGCAGCGCTCCCGACTGATCACCCGCCGCCGGGCAGGCCCTTCCCGCCCGGCACGCCGAGCTCGGTCATGGCCCGGAGGTCGAGCACCTCGTCGAGCTCGGCGCCCTTGAGCAGCTGCTTCTTCATCACCAGCTCCTTGACCGTGAGGCCGGTCGCGAGGGCCTCCTTGGCCAGCTTGGCGGACTCGGCATACCCGATCTTCGGCGCGAGCGCGGTCACCAGCGCCGGGCTCCGCTCGAGCCAGTAGGCGCACTGCTGCGCGTCGGCCTCGATGCCGTCCACGCAGCGCTCGGCCAGCGTGCGCGAGGCGTTGCCCACGATGATGAGCCCGAAGACGATGTTGTGGGTGATCACCGGCATCATCACGTTGAGCTCGAGCTGTCCCGCCTCGGAGGCCATGGCGACGGTGGTGTCGAGGCCGAGCGCCTGATAGCACACCTGGTTCACCATCTCCGCGATGGATGGATTCACCTTTCCGGGCATAATGCTGGAACCCGGCTGGACCGCCGGCAGGAGGATCTCGGCCAGGCCGGTGCGCGGGCCCGAGGCCAGGAGCCGAATGTCGTTGGCGATCTTGTTGAGATCGAGCACGTAGGCGCGGAACGCGCCGCTCAGCGTGGCGACGTCGCCCATCGACTGCATGAGCTGGATCCGGTCCTGGCCCTCGCGCAGGTCGAGTCCGCTCACCTGGCGCAGGTATTTCACCATGAGCCCGGGATACTCGCGCTCGGCGTTGATGCCGGTGCCGACCGCGGTGCCCCCGATGTTCATCTCCCGGAGCCAGTCGGCTGCCTGCGCCAGCTTCTGCCGGTGGCGCTGGACGGTATGGCCGTACGCCGTGAACTCCTGGCCGAGCCGGATGGGGGTGGCGTCCTGGAGGTGGGTGCGGCCCGACTTGATGACATCGTCGAACTGGGTCCCCTTGGCGAGGAACGCCGTGGCCAGCACGTCGAGCGCCGTGAGCGTCGCCGGCAGGGTGGCCAGCGCGGCCAGCCGCATCGCCGTCGGGATGACGTCGTTGGTGCTCTGGGCCATGTTGACGTGGTCGTTCGGATGGACCGGCGCGTAACCTCCGCGCGGCTTGCCGAGGATCTCGTTGGCCCGGTTGGCGAGCACCTCGTTAACGTTCATGTTGTGGCTGGTGCCCGCACCGGCCTGATACACGTCCACGATGAACTGATCCCGATGCTGCCCGCCGAGAATCTCGTCGGCCGCCTTGACGATGGCGTCTGCCAGCGGGGCCTCGAGGCGGCCCGTCTCCTTGTGGGTGAGCGCGGCCGAGCGCTTGATCCAGACCACCGCGTCCACGAACGCCGGCAGCGGCCGGAGGCCGGAGATCGGGAAGTTCTCGGCCGCGCGGAGCGTCTGGATGCCGTAGAGCGCGTCGGCGGGAACGGGCTTCTCGCCCAGGGGATCGCGTTCGAGGCGGGTACTGGTCATGGCGTCAGGCGGACCTCGTTAGGGGGCCGCGGAATGATATCGGCCCGTGGGGAGACCGACAACCGATGAGCGAGTTCTTTCGAAGCATCGACGCCGCCGCCGTGTTCGCCGCGGACAAGCCCGGCAAGGCGGACCTGTTCGCCGGCCGTCACCTGTTCGTGGGACTCAACTGCTTCGAGCCGGGTCAGGCCCAGCGGGTCCACACGCACGCCGGGGCCGACAAATTCTACGTCGTGGTCAGTGGACGGGCGCGGATGACGGTGGGCGACGAGACGCGGGAGGCGGGGCCGGGCACGGTGATCTGGGCGCCGGCCGACGTCCCGCATGGCGTGGCCGAGGCGCTCGAGCGGACGGTGCTGCTAGTGGGGATCGCTCCACCGCCCCACTAGGCGGCGGAGCGCGGGCCAGCCGTAGATGTGCGAGGCGAGCGCGACGCCGAGCACGACGCCGATCCCGTTGGTGTAGAACCGCCACGCCAGCAGCAGCCAGCCTTCCCCGGTCCCCAGGTCACCCGCGGCACCCCCCAGAAATCCGAGCTCCACCGCGCCCGCCCCGGATGGCGTCGGCAGCAGGAGCTGGCTGTACAGCAATGCGAACGAGCCGAGGGCGAGCGGCCCCATCGCCGGCGGGCTCGGCAGCGTGAGCGCGAGCACGGGCAGGATGGCCACCCGGGTGGCGAGGTTGAGGAAGCTCATCGGGATGCTGGCCACGAGCGGCCAGCGCGGCATGCGGCGCCAGTAGACCATCGCCCGCCTGATCGGCCGGCGCAACTGGTGCGCCGCCGGCGAGGCCACCTTCCGCGCCGCCCGCCACGCCAGCACGCTCGCGACCACCACGGCCACGACCCATGGCCACGCATCCGCGGCGGCGGCGGCGAGCCGCGGGCCGGCCAGGAGCCACCAGGCCGGCGCATACCGCCAGGCGAGCCACCCCGCCGCCACGATGATCACCGGCCAGGCGGCGAGCACCTCCAGGCTAATGGCGACGAAGGCCGCGGTCGCCGGGACGCGGCTCCGCAGCATGCCGGCCAGCCGCGCCGGCTCCCCGCCGATCCGGAGCGGCGTGAGCGCGCAGGCCGCGTCGCCGAAGGCATTGACGATGAAGGA
>DASSYY010000121.1:0-16608 GCA_035703025.1 Gemmatimonadales bacterium
GCCGCCAGCCCGCGGCCACGGTGTCTCCGATCGTGCGTCGCCGGTCCTGACCCACGAACTCCCGCTCGAACTGGTCGGCGAAGGCCATGGCGCGGCGATCGGACTGGCTGAGTCCCGCTTCCCCGACCACCGCGGCCATCAGACGGGCCTCGCGGCCCTGGGTGTA
Organism: Gemmatimonadales bacterium; assembly: GCA_035703025.1. GTDB lineage: Bacteria > Gemmatimonadota > Gemmatimonadetes > Gemmatimonadales > GWC2-71-9 > CAVVWJ01. The sequence continues at coordinate 167 of DASSYY010000121.1, forward strand.
GCTCGCATAGAGCTGGTTGGCCCACTCCCGATGCTCGGGCACGGTGCGGTCGGGGCCGACGCCGGCGTTCATCAGCCGCGACAACGAGGGCAGGACGTCGATCGGCGGGTTGACCCCGCGGCGGTGGAGCTCTCGGCCCAGGACGATCTGGCCCTCCGTGATGTACCCGGTCAGGTCGGGGATCGGGTGGGTGATGTCGTCGTCGGGCATCGTGAGGATCGGGATCTGCGTGACGGACCCGTCCCGTCCCTCCAGCAGGCCGGCTCGCTCGAGCAGGGTGGCGAGATCCGTGTACATGTACCCGGGATATCCGCGCCGGCCGGGCAGCTCCTCGCGCGCCGTCGCGACCTCGCGCAGCGTGTCGCAATAGTTCGTGAGGTCGGCCATGACGACCAGCACGTGCAGCCCCGCCTCGAACGCGAGGAACTCGGCCTCGGCGAGCGCCACGCGCGGCGCCATCAGGCGCTCGATCCCGGGATCTCGGGTCTCGTTGAGATAGACGACGCAGCGCTCCATCGCGCCGCTGGCACGAAAGCGGTCGAGGAAGCCGCGACTCTCACGGGCCGTGATGCCCATCCCGACGAAGATCACGGCGAACGGCTCGCCGTGCGGCGCCCGCGCGCCTTCCACGATGCGCGCGGCGAGCTCCAGCCCCGGGAGCCCGGGGCCGGAGAAGACCGGCAGCTTCTGGCCGCGGACGAGCGTGTTGAGCCCGTCGATCGCCGAAATCCCGGTCTCGATGAAGTCGGCGGGGCGCCGGCGCCGCGCCGGATTCATGGGCGCCCCCGAGATGGGAACCAGGGCCTCGCCGACGGGTGCCGGCAGGCCGTCCACCGGCGTCCCGACGCCGTTGAACGCCCGGCCGAGCAGCTCGCGGCCCACCACGACCGACGCGACCTCGCCGGTGAGCGTGACGCCGGTCTCCGAGGGCGCGAGGCCGAGCGTGTCCTCGAGCACCTGGACGACCGTCAGCGCGTCGCCGGCCTCGATGACCTGGCCGCGGCGGGCCGGCTCACCCTTCATCGCGAGGGTGACCCGCTCGCCCAGTGCTACCCGATGGGTGCCGTGGAGGAAGACCAGCGGCCCAGCGGCCCCGGCGGCCCCCTGGTAGGTGCGAGGGAGGGTGTCGGGTGAGGTCGTCATCGGGGGGGCTCCGCGGCGATGCGCTCGATGGCACGAACGGCCTCGGCGGCCCGGGCTGCGGCGTCGCCCGGTGCGGCGGCACGAACGGCGGCCAGCGCCCGCCGCACCGGCCCGAGCTCGAGCTGCTCGAAACGGGTGCCGGCGTCGATCGCCGCGAGCCCGCGACCGTGCAGCGCGAGCGCGAGGCTCGCGAGCTGGTACGTCTTGGTCAAGGGCGAGCTGGCATCGTTCTCGTCGTAGGCGCTCTGGCCCAGCACCAGCTCCTGCAGCACCCTCGCGGATTCCAGGGCCATGCGGTCGGCATCCTGCAGCGCCTCCGGCCCGACGAGGCCGGCAATGTCCCGCAGCTCGCGTCCGCGCTGCAGCAGCTCGAGCCCGGCCCGGCGCAGCTCGACCCAGCGGTCTCCGCCCTCGCGCGCGAGCCAGCCGGACACGCCCTCCACCTGGAGCGAGTAGCTCGTGCCCCAGTCGACGGCCGGAAACTGGCGCTGCTGCGCCAGCGCCGGATCGAGCGCCCACAGCGCGCCCGCCACCCGCAGCGCCGCCTGGGTCACCGGCTCGGAGAGATCGCCGCCGGGCGGCGAGATCGCGGCAACGACGGTCAGCGCCGCGTCGCGGGGAGGCCGGCCCGTCGTGCGGACCCGGCCCGCGCGCTCGAACCATTGGCCGAGCCGGGTGGCGAGGTAGGTCGGATACCCTTCCTCGCCGGGCATTTCCGCCAGGCGGGCGCTGATCTCCCGCAGCGCCTCGGCCCAGCGCGAGAGGCTGTCGGCCAGCAGCGCCACGCGGTACCCCATGTCGCGGTAGTACTCGGCGATGGTCATGCCCAGGTACACCGAGGCTTCCCGCGCGGCCACCGGCATGTTGGAGGTGTTCACCACCATCACCGTGCGATCCATGATGGAGCGCCCCGTCCGCCGGTCGGTCAGCCGCGGGAACTCGTGCAACAGCTCCGCCATCTCGTTGCCCCGCTCGCCGCAGCCGATGTATACGACGATGTCGGCATCGGCGAACTTGGCGAGCGACTGCTCGATGATCGTCTTGCCGGTGCCGAACCCTCCGGGCACCACCACCACGCCGCCTTCGGCGATGGGGAACAGGAAATCGAAGACCCGCTGGCCGGTGACGAAGGGCCGGTCGTCGGGCAGTCGCTCCGCCACCGGTCGAGGGCGACGCACCGGCCACGTCTGCGCCAACCGAAGCGGGGTCCCATCGACCAGGTGTCCGATGGTGTCGGAGACGGTGAACTCGCCTTCGTCGATCGATGCGACGACACCGCGGTGTCCCGGCGGGAGCATTACGCGGTGGTCATACCCCGGGCGCTCCTCGACAATGCCGAGCAGGTCGCCTTCCTCGACCGAATCGCCGGGCCGAGCGGAGGGCGTGAATCGCCACTTTCTCGAAGGGTCGAGCGTGGGAGCGTCCGCGCCCGGCTGGATGAAATCGCCTGTCTGCTCCGCCAGCCTTCCCAGAGGTCGCCCGGTGCCGTCGAGAATGGCGCCGAGCAGGCCCGGGCCGAGTGTCACCGTGAGGGCGCTGCCGGTGGGCTCGACCGGTTCGCCGGTCTGCAGTCCGTCGGTGTCTTCGTAGACCTGGAGGGTGCCTACGTCTCCCTGGACCCGTATGACCTCCCCGAGCAGCCTGCGGCGGCCCACGCGGGCGAGCTCGTACAGCGCCGCGCCTGGCATTGGACGCGCTTCGGCCAGGGCGCCGGAGATCCGGATCAGCTTCGCGCCACTCATCCGAGCCTCACCCGGTACCCGATGGCCTGGCGCAGCAGCTCGGTGATGAACGCCTCGGGTCCCTCCACTGGAGGCGCCCAGGACGGCGCGGGAAACGGCACCACCAACGGGAGTGGCCGCCGGGAGAGAGCCCGGCGATCGGACTCGGGCAGCGCGGCGTAAAAGTCCTGCTGGACCAACACGACCCCGGCATCAGGTTGCTCGACCAACGCGGCGAGACGCCGGGCGCCTTCGGCGGCGTCCTCGGCCTCGTCCGGCGCGAAGCCGGCGAGGCGGAAGCCGGCCGCGATCGCTGGGCGACAGAGCACGCGCACGCGGTCGTTCACGCGGTCCGCTCCTCGGGCGCGGGCGCTCCGAGGTCCAGCCTCCACACCAGGTCGCTCAGCCACACGGTCTGTTCGCGCAGCCGCTCGCAGTAGAGCAGCAACGGGGCGGGGCCGAGCGGGTCGAGACGCGACTCCCGAAGCAGGCGGACGCGCACCTCCGCTTTGAGCGCCTCCTCCAGCGCCGCCGGAGCGTCGGCGTGGCGTACGAGCAGCGCCGCGGTCGCGCCGCCGCCCATGGCCTCGCCGAGCGCGCGGGCGACACCGATTGTCCCGGGCGCGCGGGCCACCTGTTCGAATCCCTCGGCTTTGAGCCTGCGCCCACCCGGAAGGAACGCCGGCTGCGACCGCTCGCCGCTCTCACGGCCCGCCAGCAGCAGATTCCGGCAATTGTCGATGTCGATGAGGTCGCCGACGTAGGCGCGAAGAAACCCGCCGTCGCGCCGGGCGCCTTGGAGTGCACGTTCGGCGAACGTCCGTCCGATGGCGAGCTCGATCGCGAACAGGTCCGGCTCCTGGGGTGCCGAGGCCGCGAGGAGCGGCGGACCGTAGGGGTGCCCCGCCGCGACCAGCAGGGCCGCCTGCTCGCGGATCCGCGAGCGCTCCGCGAGCTCGCGCAGCAAGCGCTCGGGCAGGCTCGGCGTGGGCACCAGGCCGGCCAGGCGGGCTTCGGCGTGCACGCCCGCCGCGGCGCCCCGGAGGAGCGCCCGCAGGCTGCGCCGGTCTTCGGTCTCCAGCGCAACCGCCACGACCTCCGCGCGCGCACCCAGCCACCGGCGCGCCACACCGAGCGCTCGGCCCGCGGCACGGCGCAGGGCGAGCTCGAGCGCGGGCGCGGTGGCATTCGGAACCTCCTCGAGCACCGCCCCCTCCTCGGCCATCGCGCGCGCGAGCGCCTGGAGGTCCCGGACGCGCGTCAGGCGCGCGAGCGCCGCGGGAGACAGCAGCCGGGAGCCGAGTCCCTTCGCCCGAGCGTTTACGTCCTCCCAGGTCACGCTCACGGCAGCGCCTCCAGCCGGCCCGCGAGAGCGATCGCCAGCCTGGGCCACGCGCGGGCGAGACGGTGCTCCATCGACGCGTCCACGCGGAGCGCGCCGTCCTGGGTTCGAATGCCGAGTCCCCGCCGACCATCGCTCGGCGCGAACGTCACTCGCGAGGCGTCCGGCACAGTAGCGCGCAGCGCGTCGACCAGCGCCGCGGGGGCTTCGACGATCGCGGAGGCCGGACCGAGGTATTCGAGCGCGAGTGCCAGGTCGCGTGCGAGGCGAGGCACGCCGGCCGGATCGGCAGCCCGATCCGCGAGCCGCGCCTCGGCCCGCCGGCGAATACGCTCCAGCGCCTCGGCGCGTGCCTCCAGCAGGCGACGGGATGCCTGGCGCCGGCCAAGCTCGAGCTCCCGGGCCGCCGCCGACCGAAGCTCCGCCTCGCGGGCGTCACGGGCGGCGGCGCAACGGCGCGCGAGGTCCGCCGCCTGGTCGGCACGGAGGCGTTCGGCCGCGGCGCGTGCCTCGGCGAGAACCGCCCGCACGCGGGCCTCCGCTTCCTCCTCCAGGCTCCGCAGCAGCTCGGCGAGTGCCACAGCCGTCTCAGACCGGCTGGCCGCGCAGGAGAATGAGGATCGCGACGACGAATCCCAGGATCACCATCGTCTCCGGGATTGCGACCAGGATGATGACCGTGGTGCTGAGCTGGGGCTTCTCCGCGAGACTCGCCGCCGCCGCCGGGCCGATCCGCGACTGCGCCCAGGCCGTCGCGAGCGCGGGAAGGCCGATGGCGAGCGCGGCGCTGAGCGTAACCCACAGGATCGACATGACGTGCTCCTTGGTTCAGGCGGTGTGGGGAGTCCAATGCTGAAGCGGCTCGTAGCGGGTGCCGCCCGGGCTGTAGAACGTGCCGAAGAACTCGACGTAGTGAAGGCGCAGGGCGTGGATCGTGGGGCTGAACAGCCCCAGCCCGAAGTTCACGAGGTGGAAGAGCAGCGCGAACAGGGCGCCGACCACGGCGCTCCCCATCGTGCCCGCCAGTCGGTTGGCGACGATGGCGAGCATGACCGACGCGGTGCCGAGCGCCATGATACGGGCGTAGGACAGGATGTGCCCGAGCGCGGTCACCAGCTCCACGGCGGCCACGATGCCCTCCACGAGAATCAGGATGGGAAACGCGACGAGCAGCCCGACGACCGCAGGCGTGAGCACAGAGCGCGGCAGGATCTCGAATGCGCCCAGCAGGGCGACCACGATGAGGACGATCATTCCGGCGGAGAGCCCCCGCCCGATCGCCTGGCGCGGATGGAGACGGCCCGCCGAGAGCACCCCGAGAACCAGGCCGAGCACCACGTGCACCAGCCCGAGCGCCAGTGTCAGGACCAGGAAGGGGATGATCGCGTCCTGCCGGTCGAGCCAGAGCGGGCGAAGCCCCAGCCACCGGTGGCCCAGGTCGCCGAAGTACTCGCCGAAGAGGATACCGAAGACGATGGCGAACAGCGCGCAGGGGCCGGCGACCTCCGCGACCGCGCGCAGCGTGCTTGCCGGCGCCGAGCGTCGACGCAGCACCAGTGCCAGGAGTGCGACGAGTATCCCGTAGCCGGCATCGCCCAGCATCAGACCGAAGAACATCGGGAAGAAGACCGCCACGTACGGCGTGGGGTCGATCGTGCCGTAGCGCGGCAGCGGCAGCATGCCGGTCAGGAGCTCGAAGGGCCGGAAAAGTCGCGGATTTCGCAGCACGACGGGCGCGTCCTCGGCCTGCCACTGCGCCCGGTCGATCGTTTCGACCACCACGGTCGGACCGAAGGACTGCTCGAGCGCGCGCGCCAGCCGGGGCTCGGTGCCCGCGGGCAGCCAGCCGTCCAGCACGAAGGTGTGGGCGGTCACCGCCGTCAGGGCGAGCGCATCCATCCGGGCCAGGCGGTCGCGCAGGACCGATCGCGCGCGTGCCAGCTCCGGCACACTGCTGTGCAGCAGGTCCGCCCGCTCCCGGCGCACCGCATCCAGGTCGGTGGGGATCTCGGCTGCGCGCGCGCGCATGCGCGGGATCGCCTCGAGCAAGGTCGAGCCGTACCCGCTCGGAACGGGCACCTCCTGCACGCGGGTCTCACCTAGGAGGCGCTCGACGGCCGCGGCACGCGACGCGGGGACGAGGAGAAGCAGGGCCGTCTCTCCGCCGGGCAGCGGCCGGCTCAACGTCTCGCAGGCGTCACCGAGTAGCTCGCCGAGGGCCCGCTCGAGCGCGGGCAGCGTGTCGGCCTGGTCGGCACGGAGGACGATGTGGAAGGCGCTGAAGCCCGGCTGGATGGCGCGGGCGCGGAGCAACGCCTCGAAGGCCCCGAAGAACCCCTGGTAGCGCTGCAGGAGGGCCTGCTCCTCTTCCAGGGTGGCCGCCCGGTCGCCGAGCCGGCCGAGCGACCGCCGGACCCGGCGGGCCAGCCGGGCCCAGCGCGCGAGGTCGGACGTGCCCGCGGCGCCGGCGGGAGCCGCCGGAGGGGACGATCCCTCGAGAACGGCATCGGCGTCCTCGAGAATGCGCATCAGCTGGCGGCGGCGGCGGGATTCGACGGGAGTGAGCGGGCTGGGGTGGAGCGGGCCCCCTTCCGGCGCGGCGGCGAGGTGCAGGAGGCCCACGTCCTGGATGACGGCGAGGACCTCGCCGAGCCGGGCACGCGGCCCCATCAGCCTGATGCGGACCATCGGGTAGATCATCGGCCGGTCCCGGTGCCCGGATCATCGAGCAGCGGCCCGACGATCCAGCCGGCGAGCTCCTCGACGACCTCCTCCGGCAGGTCATGGAGCCGGCGGCCGCGGCGCTCCGCCTCCGCAGCGATCCGGCCCAGCTCGGTGTCCCGTTCGGCCGCCACCCGGGTGGCAAGGGTCGTCAGCTCTGCTTCGACGACCTCGGCGAACCGGCCGGCTTCAGCTTCGGCGGCCCCCCTGGCGGACTCCAGCATCGCCGCGGCATCCGCTTCCGCGGCGGCAAGCGCGGCGGCAATCCGGGTCTCGGCCTCGATGAGGCGACCGAGCCCGTCTTCCTTCGTGGCGTCCGACCGTGACTCCGGGGGGTGCCGCATGCCCCCAAGGTCGGCCGCGCGGCGCCAAGGGGGCGTGAATGGGTCGTGAAGGAATCTTCACGACTTGCTAGACGTCCAGATTACTCACGTACTTGGCGTTGCGCTCGATGAACAGCCGCCGCGGCTCGACCTCGTCGCCCATGAGTTCGTCGAACAGCTTCGAGGCCTCGACCGCGTCCTCCATCGTCACGCGGAGAATGGTCCGGGTCGCGGGGTCCATCGTGGTGCGCCAGAGCTGCTCCGGGTTCATCTCGCCCAGGCCCTTGTAGCGCTGGATGTTGACGTTGCCCCGGCCGTCACCGTTGGTGAAGCGCTTGGTGTACTCGTCGCGCTCGCCCTCGGTGTAGGCGTAGAACTCCTCCTTGCCCTTGGCCACCCGGTACAGCGGCGGCTGGGCGATGTACACGTAGCCTGCCTCGACCAGCTCCTGCATCTGCCGGAAGAAGAAGGTGAGCAGCAGGGTCCGGATGTGCGCGCCGTCGACGTCGGCGTCGGTCATCAGGATGATCTTGTGGTACCGGGCGTCCTCGAGCTTGAAATCCTCGCGCACGCCGGTGCCGATGGCCGTGATCATCGCCCGGATCTCCTCATTGCTGAGGATCTTGTCGATCCGGGCACGCTCGACGTTCAGGATCTTCCCGCGCAGCGGGAGGATGGCCTGGAACGAGCGGTCGCGGCCCTGCTTGGCGCTGCCGCCGGCCGAGTCGCCCTCGACCAGGTAGATCTCGCTCACCGCAGGGTCGTCGATCGAGCAGTCGGCCAGCTTGCCGGGGAGGACGGCGTTCTCGAGCCCGGACTTCTTGCGGACGAGGTCCCGCGCCTTCCGGGCCGCCTCGCGCGCCCGGGCCGCGCTCACGGCCTTCTCGATGATGTTCCGCGCGACGGGCGGGTGCTCCTCGAGGTAGCTGCCCAGGTGCTCGTTCACCACCGCCTTGACGATGCCCTCGACCTCGGAGTTGCCGAGCTTGGTCTTGGTCTGTCCCTCGAACTGCGGCTCCCGCACCTTCACGTGCAGCACGCAGGTGAGGCCCTCGCGGATGTCCTCGCCCGACAGCGTGAAGCCTTCCTTCTTGAGGAAGTCCCGCCGCTTGGCCACGTCGTTGATGGTCCGCGTCAGGGCGCTCTTGAAGCCCGTGAGGTGGGTGCCGCCCTCGTGCGTGTTGATGTTGTTCACGAAGGTGAACGTGTTCTCGTTGTACCCGTCCTCGTACTGCAGGGCGAGGTCGACCTCGACGTCATCCTTGGTGGCGCTGAAATAGATCGGCTTGGCGTGGAGCGGCTTCTTGTTGCGGTTGAGCCACTGCACGAACTCGGCAAGGCCGCCCTTGGCGAAGAAGGTCTCTTCCTTCTTCTGGTCGGCCCGCTCGTCCCTGATCGTGATCGTGATGCCCTTGTTCAGGAACGCGAGCTGGCGAAGCCGGTCGGCGAGCGTGGTGTAGTGGAACTCGAGCACCGTGAAGATCTCGGGATCCGGCTTGAACCGGACGGTCGTGCCGGTGCCGCGGGCCTTGCCAAGCACTTCGAGCTTCTTGACGGTCTTGCCGCGGACGAACGCCATCCGGTGCCGGTTGCCGTCCCGGTCCACCACCACCTCGAGCCGCTCCGAGAGGGCATTGACCACCGACACGCCCACGCCGTGGAGGCCGCCCGATACCTTGTAGCTGTTCTTGTCGAACTTGCCGCCCGCGTGCAGCACGGTGAGTGCCAGCTCGACGCCGGGCATCTTCTCGGTGGGGTGGATGTCCACGGGGATGCCGCGCCCGTTGTCCTGCACCGTGATCGAGTTGTCGGCGTGGATCGTGACGTTGATGGCGTCGCAGTAGCCGGCCAGGGCCTCGTCGATGGCGTTGTCCACCACCTCGTAGACGAGATGATGGAGGCCGTTCTCGCTGGTCGACCCGATGTACATCCCGGGGCGCTTGCGGACGGCCTCGAGTCCCTTGAGGACCTGGATCGAATCGGCCTTGTACTGCGGCGTGCCGTCGAGGACGGGAGTGTCGTTCTTGGCCATAGGCTCCGTCATTTGGTGCCGGGCCCGAGGGGAACCCAGCGGATGTGCTTCACGCGGCCGGTGCGCCCCGCATTGAGGCGGGCGAGGATCCGGGGCGTCATGAGACTCAATTCGTTGGCCCACGCCGCCGAGGCGACGTTGACCCGGAGCACCCCGTCCGGGGTGACCGACTCGGGCGACGTGACCGCGGCGATCTGCGGTCCCACCAGCTCCGCCCACTGCTCGACGATCCCCGCCTGTTGCAGCCGCTTGGAGAAGCCGGACTGCTTGAGGTAGCTCGCCAGCGCGTCGGCGAGCGTGGCGGGCGGGCGCCGCTCCTTCACGTCGAGACCTTTCCGGCGGCCATGCGCCAGACGGGGAGCGCCAGATCGGGCGGCAGCTCGTCCTGCCGCGGCGCCGTCAGGAACACCTGGCGCTCGGGTGTTTCCAGCAGCCGGCGCGCCAGCTGCCGCTGGCGCTCGCCGTCGAACGCGGCGAACACGTCGTCGAGCAGCAGCGCGGGCTCGGTGCCGCGGGCGGCGCGCAGCGCCGCCAGCTCGATCAGCTTCAGCGCCACGGCCGCGCCCCGCTGCTGCCCGTTCGAGCCGAACTCCCGGAGCGGCCGCCCCCCGACCTCGAGCACCAGGTCGTCCCGGTGCGGGCCGATCGTGGTCATGCCGCGGGCCTGGTCTCGCGAGAGTGCCGCGGCGAGGGCCGACGGCCAGGCGTCGGGCTCCAGCAGTCCTTCGGTGCCGCGATACCGAAGCCGGGCGCCCGCGCCCTCGCCCAGGCAGTCGAGTTCGGCGGCGAACTGCTCGGCCGCACCGGCCGCCCACTGCTCGCGGGCCCGGACGATCTCGGCGCCGGCCGCCGCGAGGGGTGGATCGAACGCCCGTGCCAGATCGGACCGGCCCTGCCGGAGCGCGCTGTTCCGCTGCGCGAGGGCGGCGCGATAGCGCGCCAGCGAGCGCAGGTACCGGCGGTCGGCGAGCGAGAGCAGGCGGTCGAGATAGGCGCGACGCCCGGCCGCGGCGCCGGTGGCGAGCTCCACGTCGTCGGGGAGGAACGACACGGCGAGCCATCCGCCCACGGCATCGGCCAGCCGCTCCGGCTCCTCCCCCTCCACCAGGACCCGCTTCCGCCGGCCCTGCGCCGCGTAGGCCGCACCGACCTCGGCGACAGGTCCGCCGTCGATGTACGCCTCGAGCTGAAAACCGGCACCCTCGAACCGCGCGACCTCCTGGTCCGGTGCGCCGCGGAAAGAGCGGAAGAGCACCGGATAGTAGATGGCTTCGAGCAGGTTGGTCTTGCCCTGGGCGTTGGCGCCGAGCAGGACCAGGCCGGTCGCGGGAAACTCGCAGTCGAGGTCCGCGAGGTTTCGGAACCCTCGAGCCACCAGGTGGCGGAGCCGCACTAGCCGGGAGGGCGCAGCCGCACTACTCGATGCGGATCTGCCGACTGACGAGGTTGCCCTGCTGGCCGAGCATGTCGACCCCGTGTGCCCGGATGACGACGGTCGCGCCGCTCAGGTTCAAGGTCGACAACTGCAGCGCGAACTCCACCGTATCCCGTCCCTCTCCCTGGATCGGCGCGAAGCCCTGGTTGGCGCCGCCGACCTCGAAGTACACCGTGTCCACTCCATCCGCGTCGAAGGTTCGCCCCTGAATGAGCAGGAGATCGCCCTCGATCACGGTGGTGTCGGGCGCCGCCGGCTGGGTGATATCGGTGGTGGGTCCCGACCCGTCCCCCGGATTCTCCACGGGGAAGGTCAACCGGTCGCGCTCGCCGCAGCTCACCACCGCCGCGAGCGCCGCCCACCGAAATGCCCGTCCTGGAATCATCGAAAAATAGCCGGTTGCAGGGTGAAATTGCAGGCTCACGACCCGGTGAAGACGGCCTTCCGCTTCTCCAGAAATGCCCGGGTTCCCTCGTGCATGTCGGCCGTCGCGCTGAGGAGGCCGAACCAGCTCGCCTCGACGCGGAGGGCCTCGTCGAGCCCCATGTCGAGCCCGGCGTCCACGAGCTCCAGGCACGCCCGGACCGCGAGCGGACCGTTCTCCAGAATCGTCTGGAGCAGCCGGGTCGACTCGGCGAGGACCTGGTCGGCGGGCACGACCCGGTTGACCAGCCCGATGCGCCAGGCCTCCTGCGCGTCGATCATCCCCCCGGTGAGCAGCAGCTCGAGCGCGCGGCCCCGGCCGATGAGCCTCGGGAGCCGGACACTGCCGCCGTACCCCGGGCCGATGCCCAGCTTGACCTCGGGCTGCCCGAAGCGGGCGCCTTCGCTCGCGATCCGGATGTGGCACGCCATGGCCAGCTCGCAGCCGCCGCCGAGCGCAAACCCGTTCACGGCAGCCACCACCGGCTTCCCGCACTGCTCGAGCCGCCGCATCATGCGCTGGCCCGCGCGCGCCCGTGCCTGGCCGTCGGTGGCGCCCTGGCCGCCGATTTCCGCGATGTCGGCGCCCGCCACGAACGCCTTGGTTCCGGCGCCGGTGAGCAGCACCGCCCGGATGTCGGCCTCGCGCTCGATCCGGCCGGCCGCGTCGTCCAGCTCCGCGATGACCGTGGCGTTGAGCGCGTTGAGCTTGTCCGGGCGGTTGATCGTGATCCGGGCGATCCCGTCCGCGAGGTCGAAGAGCAGGGTCGAATACGTCATGAGCGGCTCGATGGTAAGGAGACGGACTGGAGGCGTACGCGAGGACAAAACTAATCTCGCGGTGCGCGGGAGGACCGGCTAAGTTGCCCCCCATGACTCTTCCCGCACCCATCGCGTGGACCCCGGATCACGCGGTCCGGATTCTCGATCAGACCCTGCTGCCGGCCGAGGAGCGCTATCTCGACCTCGAGTCCGTTGAGGCGGTCGCGGAGGCCATCCGGGCGCTGCGCGTACGCGGCGCGCCGCTGATCGGCATCGCGGCCGCCATGGGCCTGACGCTGGCGCTCCGCCGGGGCGCCGCGACGCTCGACGCCGTCTGCGCCGCCTCGGCCACTCTGGGCGCCACCCGCCCGACGGCGGTCAACCTGCACTGGGCGCTGGCCCGGATGGAGCGGCGGGCCGCCGCCGCGGTCGCGGACGGCGAGGACCTGGCCGCCGCACTGCGGACGGAGGCTACAGCGATCTGGGACGAGGACCGCGCCATGTGCGCTCGGATCGGCGCGGCAGGCGCGGCCTTGATCGAGGGCGACGCGGTCGTCCTCACGCACTGCAACGCGGGCGCGCTTGCGACCGGGGGCATGGGCACGGCGCTGGCCCCGGTGTACACGCTGCACCAGGCGGGCCGGCGCGTGGCCGTGGTGGCCGACGAGACCCGGCCCCTGTTGCAGGGAAGTCGTCTCACGGCCTGGGAGCTCTCTCGCGCCGGCGTTCCGGTGACGGTCATCGCCGACGGCATGGCCGCGAGCCGGCTCCGGCGGGGCGACATCACGTGCGTCCTGGTGGGCGCCGACCGCATTGCCGCGAACGGCGACGTGGCGAACAAGATCGGGACCTACGGCGTCGCGCTCGCGGCCCGGGCGCACGGGGTGCCGTTCTACGTGGCCGCGCCGAGCTCTACGGTGGACGTGGCCACGCCCGACGGCGCGGCGATCCCGATCGAGGAGCGCGCCGCCGACGAGGTCGCCTCCCTGGGTGGGCGGCGGACCGCACCGGCCGGCGCCCGGATCTGGAATCCCGCGTTCGACGTGACGCCGGCCGCGCTGGTCACGGCGATCATCACCGACCGGGGCGTGTTCGCACCGTCGGACGTGGGGCGGACGCTCTGAAGGCCCTCCGTCTGAAGCGCCTCCGTTGTCCCGAACGGGGCGAGGGATCCGCTCCGCAGTCCCTGAGCTCGGCCCCGGCCCGGGACCGTCGAGCCAGGTCCCTCGCCTCGCTCGGGTTGCCGGTGCGACCGGTTCGGTCCGCCCTTCGCTGCTGATGCCCTCCATTCTCGCCCTCGACCAGGGCACCACCGGGTCGACCGCGCTCCTCGTCCACCAGGACGGCAGCGTCCTCGGACGCGGCTACCGCGAGTTCGGCCAGCACTATCCGGAGCCCGGCTGGGTCGAGCACGACCCCGAGGAGATCCTGCGCGTCTCGCTCGAGGCCATGCGCGAGGCCCTCGCCGGCGCGGGCGAGCGTCCGGCCGGGATCGGGATCACCAACCAGCGCGAGACGGTGGTGCTCTGGGATCGCCGGACGCTGGCACCCGTGGCGCCGGCGATCGTCTGGCAGGACCGCCGCACGAGCGATCGCTGCCGGGAGCTCCGGGAGAGCGGCCTCGAGACCCTCCTGCGCGAGCGCACCGGCCTGGTGGCCGACCCCTACTTCTCCGGCACCAAGCTCGAGTGGCTGCTCCGCGACCCGGACATACGCCGCCGCGCCGGCCGTGGCGAGCTGGCCGCGGGCACGGTCGAGAGCTGGCTGGTGGCCAGGCTCACCGGCGGGCGGGTGCACGTCACCGACCACACGAACGCCTCGCGCACCCTCCTCTACAACCTCGGCACGCGCGCCTGGGACCCCGATCTGCTCCGGCTCTTCGGGGTCCCGGCGGAACTGCTCCCCGCGATCGTGCCCTCGGCGGGCACGGTGGCCGAGACCGATCCGGAGCATCTCGGCATCAGTCTGCCGATCGCCGGGCTCGCGGGCGACCAGCAGGCCGCGCTCTTCGGCCAGGGCTGCTGCCGCGAAGGGCTGGCGAAGAACACCTACGGCACGGGGGCCTTCCTGCTGGTATTCACCGGCCAGCACCATCCCGTGCCGCCCCATGGCATTCTCGCCACGGCCGCCTGCGGACCGCTCGGCGAGCCGGCGTACGCGCTCGAGGGCAGCGTCTTCAGCGCGGGCGCCGCGGTGCAGTGGCTTCGCGACGGCCTGGGCCTCATCCAGGCCGCGGCCGAGACCGACGCGCTCGCCCGGAGTGTCCCGGATACCGGGGGCGTGCACTTCGTGCCCGCCTTCGTGGGGCTGGGCACGCCCCACTGGGAGGCCGAGGCGCGCGGGACGATCACGGGCCTCACTCGCGGTACCTCTCGCGCCCACCTCGTCCGCGCCGCGCTCGAGGCGATGGCCTTCAGCACCGCCGAGTTGCTCGCGGCGATGGCGGGCGCCGGGGGCCTCGAGGTGCCCGCGCTCCGGGTCGACGGTGGCGCCGCGGCCAACGATTGGCTGATGCAGTTCCAGGCCGATGTCCTGGGGGTGGCGGTCGAGCGCCCGGACATGGTGGAGACGACGGCGTTGGGCGCGGCCGGGCTCGCGGGGATCGCGCTCGGGATATGGCGGGGGACCGACGAGTTCCTGGCCGGGCGCCGGTTCCGGCGCTTCGTGCCGGCGGTGGGAGCCGCGGAGCGCGCGGCGCTCGGCCGGGGCTGGGAGCGGGCGGTGCGGGCCGCGCTGGCCTGGGCGCGGGGGGCCTAGGCCGGAGAACCTCAGAATCGGAAGCTGAGGCCCCCGTAGAGCTGATCGTTGCTCTCGAAGCCGCCGGCCTCGTGGGTGCCGGACAGCAGCAGGTACCAACCCCTCGCCAGACTCAGGTCCACGTCCGCTCCGAACCAGGTCACGTGGACATCGACCGGATCCGCCAGCGGATCCTGCTCGATTCGGAGTCCGCCGTTGAGGTCGACGTGGAGCGCGGCCGCAGGAGAGAGCCCCACCGTGAGAGACTGCAGCCACCCCGACTGCCGCGGTCCGTCGTACCGGGTCGTCCGTGAGCGAACGCCGAGATCGAGAGGTCCCAGGCGGTCGGCAGCGGTGGAGAGCGTGTAGGAGAGCGTGCGCCCGAGACTGCCGCCGCTGCTCGACCGCGCATCCACTCCCACGCGGCCACGCTGACCCAACCGCAGCGAGAGCCCTCCCCACACGCCCCGCCGGAAGGCATCGTCGAAGGCCGTTTCCGGAGTCACCGCGTCGCGGTAGAGCCGCACGTTCCGCCGGTTGTCGACGCCTCCGTTCACGCTGAGCGCGCGGGAGAGCTCGACCCGCAGGCTCGCGAAGCTGCTGCTGAATGACAGGGACGGCTCCCCCATGGCCTGCTTCCACGGCCGATAGTAGTCCACCTCCTGGGTCGCGTAGAAGGAAAAGCGCCGGCTGGTCACGGCCGTCTGCAGGTAGGCGAACTCGCGGTTCGCGAGCCCGGCTTCGTACGAGCCGATCGCGCCGAGCGTCGTGGACCACTGGCCGGCGGAGCCGGGAGGACTGTGGAGCTGCAGGTAGCCGCCGTAGTCCCGCACATCGCTCGAATAGTCGAACGAGACCGGATCGGGCTCGCTGCCGGCGAACAAGCCGAGCCCCCAGCGCGGTCGGCGCAGCTCGGCGAGCGCGCCGTCGAGCAGCGTGAGCGATGCGAGCGAGGGGGAGAGCTGTCGCCCGGCCGTCAGCCGAAACGGCGAGCCCACGGGGTTGAAGAAGAGCGCGGCCTGGTAAGCCCGGGTGCGGCCGTCCACGACCGACGATCCGTCGGGTCGGATGGAGGAGGTCCGCCGGGTGCGCAGGTCCAGCATGATGCCTACCGGCGTGCCGCCGAGCGCCTGGCCGTCCAGGCGGAGGTCGAGCGAGGGCTGGGACAGTCGTCCGCCGCCGCCGTCCCGCCGCCAGACGCCCAGGTAGCGCGCGCCGACGCGGCCGCGGAGGCCCGCTGTCCGGCGGGATGGGCGCGCGGACGTCTCCGGCGCCGCCTTCCCGGCGACGGCAACCGCGGGGGGCGCGGCCGACCGGGCGATGTCCAGGGTGTCGCCCACGACCAGCGCGGCAGGGTCCGAGAGGATGTCACACGAGGCCTGGCGCGAGGCCAGGAAGGCGACCCGGAGGAGACCGACCGCCGAGCCGGCGCGGAGGACCCGCAGGGAGTCGCCTTCCTCGAGCCCGTCCTCGCGACCCGCGTCGACGTAGGCGGAGGCGGTGGTGAGATAGGTGATGCGCACGGGTCGGGTGGCGGTCGAGTCCTGTCCGACCACGGCGCGAGCCGCAGCCATCAGCAGCAACAGCAGCGCCACGACTCTCAACCTGCCCTCCCCCTCGGATGGCAGCTGTAGCAGGCCTGGCTGTCGTAGACATAGCCGCTCCGGCCGCTGTGCTTGCTATCCATGGTGCTCTTGGCGTGTTCGTGGCAGGTGAGGCAGGTGAACGCCTGGAAATTGGCGGCGTTGGTGTGACAGGTCGCGCACGACGCCCACCTGCCGGCGTGCGCGCCGGAATAGATCGG
>DASSYY010000125.1:0-3947 GCA_035703025.1 Gemmatimonadales bacterium
CGCGCCGGTGCGCGGCATCCCGATGCACGGGGCAGCCGCGGCCGGCGTCGCGGCCGGTGACTGTACTCGCATGGCCGAGCCCGCATATTCTTCCCGTCGCCGGCGCGGGCTGTCATTGCGTCCCTGCGCAATGCCCGCGGCGCTTTCCATCGCGCGAGAGGGTCTCATCGTTCGCTTCACGGATGGCGGTGCAACGAGCGTCCTCGCCGGTGCGGCCGGGCGCCGGCGGGCGCGTCCGGTGCGGGGCCACCGGGCAGCCCCGAACCTCGCACGACCGGGCCGCAGCCGGTGACCGCGCTCGTGCCTGGTACCGCGGGGGCCGGCGATCTCGCGCTTGGCCCGCTGGCGGCCAGCAACGGGCACGTCTTCACGGGCCTCCGGCTTCGCTATCGGGTCATCGGCAACGTGGCCGCGGCGCGCGAGCACGGCTGGATCCTGGTGTTCCACGCGCTCACGGGCAGCGCCGAGGTCGAGCAGTGGTGGGGGCCGCTCGTGGGGCCGGGCAAATCGCTCGACACGTCCCGCCATGCCATCGTCGCCGCCAACCTCCTGGGCAGCTGCTATGGCTCCACCGGCCCGCAGGAGTGGGCCGCCGACCACGACGATCCCTTCCCCGCGCTCACTCCCGCCGATCTCGCCACCGCCCACATACCGCTCCTGGAGCATCTGGGGGTCGAGCGGCTGGCACTCGCGACCGGGGGCTCGCTGGGAGGAATGGTCACGCTGGAATGGGGCCGGCGCTCGCCCGTGCCCGTGGACCGGCTCGTCGTGTTCGCCGCACCGGCGGCCACGTCCGCCCAGGCCATCGCCTGGAACACGGTGCAGCGCATGGCCATCGAGGCGGACCCGGCCTGGCGCGGCGGCCGGTACCCACCGGGCCAGGGCCCCACGGCGGGGCTCGCCGCGGCTCGAGCGCTGGCCATGATTACGTACCGGACGGCCATCGAGTTCGACGGGCGCTTCGGGCGCGAGTCGTCACGCACCCCCGGGCGTTTCGACGTGGACCACTACCTGCGGCGGCAGGGCGACAAGCTGGTCGCGCGCTTCGACGCGGCGAGCTATGTGGCGCTGACGCGGGCCATGGACCTGCACGATGTGGGCGATCTGGCCGCCGCCGCCGAGGCGACGGCGGCGCGAGTCCGGACGGTGATCGGCGTGGGGGTGGACACGGACATTCTCTACTTCCCCGAGGAAGTGCGCGCCTGGACCGATGCCTACCGCGCGGCCGGGGTGGACGCGCGGTACCGCGAGATCGCCTCGGCCACGGGGCACGACGCGTTTCTCATCGAATGGGATCAGGTCGAGGCGATCCTGCGGGAGCGGTAGGGGTCCGGGAGGGATGGACTGGGCCGGCACGGAAGAGAGATGCGCGGCGGGCGCGGCCTGAGAGGCGCGCCCGCCGACGTGTCAGATCCGCCCATCCACCCGGTATCGCAGCGTCGGACGACGATGATGCCCTCCGTGGTGGCGCTCGGCGCGGCGTTCCAGCCGGCGACCACGATGCTCCAGGCGGTCCCGACGCTGCAAGTGCTCGCCTTTCCGCTGCCACGCTCGCCCACGGTACTCGTGGCCCCGTCGCTCCAGCCGCTCCCCACGCCGCTCCCAGCTCCGTCCGTGCCGCTCCAGCCGGTTCCCGTGGCGCTGGAGGCGCTCGCCGCGTCGCTCCATGCGCCAGTGCTCACGCGCATGACGGTGCTCGTGGCCGGACCGCCAGCCGTCCGCGGGCGGCGAGGCGCGCTCAATCGCGAACGGATTCGAGGGGGTAGTCTGGGCGGCCAACGGCACGGCCGCGCACCAGAGCGCGGCGGCGACGGCGAGCGCCGAGGATCGACGGGTCATCACTGCCTCCCCGCGGCGGTGCCGCGCGGTTCGATGGAGAAACATGACGGGATCGAACGGGAGGGAGACGACGACGCGATCCGGGCGTTAAGCCGCCGGAGGGTCGGACCTAGGCGAGGAAGCTCTCCAGCGCCCGCGCGCGGCTCACGTGCCGGAGCCGGCTCAGTGCCTTTTCCTTGATCTGCCGGACGCGCTCGCGGGTGATGCCGAGCAGGCTGCCGATCTCCTCGAGAGTCATCGGCTCGGGGCCGTCGAGCCCGAAGTACAGGCGGAGGATCTTGGCCTCCCGCTCCTTGAGGGTCGACAGTACCTCCTCGATGGACTCCGTGAGCGCGTGCTCGAAGGTCTCGGAATCGGGGCCGGGATTCTGGGTGTCGGGGAGGTAGTCGAGGAGCTTGTTGTCCTCGCCCGGCGTGAGCGGCGCGTCGAGGGAGAGATGATTCTGGGAGATGGAAAGAGTCTTCTGGACCTCTTCCATCGAGATGTCCATGCCTTCAGCGATCTCGGACGGCGTCGGCTCCCGGCCGAGCTCCTGCAGCAGCGCCGACGAGCGCTTGCCGATCCGGTGGAGCGTCCCGGCGCGATTGAGCGGCACCCGGACGATGCGGCTCTGCTCGGCCAGCGCCTGGAGAATGGCCTGGCGGATCCACCACACGGCGTACGAGATGAACTTGATGCCCTTGGTCTCGTCGAACTTGTGCGCGGCCCGGATCAGGCCGAGGTTGCCCTCGTTGATCAGGTCGGCGAGCGACACGCCCTGGTTCTGATACTTCTTGGCGACGGAGACGACGAAACGGAGATTGCTGCGGACGAGCTTGTCGAGCGCCTCGGGGTCGCCCGTGCGGATCCGCTGCGCCAGCGTGACCTCTTCCTCCTGCGGGATCAGCGGATACTTGCTGATCTCACGGAGGTACTGGTCGAGCGATCCCTCGTCGAACGAAGGCCCCCGCCTGCCGGCACCGACCTGCATTGGACGCATGCGATTCAACCCTCGAACTGAATGGCAGACGAAACCTGAACGAACCTTACTCTCCGGCCAACCAGTGCGCAACCGGCTCGGCACGCCAGGTGGCCGAGCCGGTCATCCGTCACACGCAGGGCGCGACGCGCTACACGTCGTAGTTATCGATCTGCGCCCGCTGCAGCCGGCCCGAGTAGTCTACGTATCCCACCTTCGTCTCCGAGTAGAACTCGTAGACCTCCCAGCCCCCCTCGCGGTGTCCGTTGCCCGTCGCTTTGACGCCGCCGAACGGCAGGTGCGCCTCGGCGCCGATGGTGGGCGCGTTGACGTACGTGATGCCGTTGTCGAGTTCCTGCAGCGCACGGAACGCCAGGTTCACGTCACCGGTGTAGACGCTGCTCGAGAGGCCGTAGCGCACGCCGTTGTTGACGCGCACCGCCTCGTCGAACGAGCCGATGCGGACGACGCTCAGCACCGGGCCGAAGATCTCCTCCTGCTCGAGCCGGCTGCCCGCCTTGACACCTGCGAACACGGTCGGCCGGAAGAACCAGCCGCCGGCCAGGCGGCCGCCCGGCGCCTTGCCGCCGGTCACCAGCTCGGCCCCCTGCTCGCGGCCGATCTCGACGTACCGCTCGACCTTGTCGCGCGACGCCTCGTGGATGAGCGGGCCGACGTCGGTCCTGTCCGCGCGGCCGTCCCCCAGGCGGAGCCCCTCGGCCGCGTCAGCCAGGCGGCGGAGAAACCGGTCGTGCACCTTCTTGTGGAGCAGGAGGCGGCTGGTCGCGGTGCAGCGCTGCCCGGTCGTGCCGAACGCGCCCCACAGAACGCCCTCCAGGGCCAGGTCGAGATCGGCGTCATCCATGACGATCATCGCGTTCTTCCCGCCCATCTCCAGCGAGAGCCGCTTGTGCATCCGGCCGCAGGTCTCGCCGATCAGGGCCCCGGTCTCGGTGGACCCGGTGAAGGAGATGACGGGGATCTCCGGATGTTCCACGAGCGACTTGCCGACCGTCTCGCCCCGGCCGTGCACGAGCTGGATCACCTCGGGCGGCAGGCCCGCGTCGAGCAGAATCTCGACCAGCAGGTGCACCGTGTGGGGCACGTCCTCCGAGGGCTTGATGATCACCGAGTTCCCGCACAGGAGCGC
>DASSYY010000146.1:0-2138 GCA_035703025.1 Gemmatimonadales bacterium
TCGGGCGGGTGCGGGCGAGGCGCGGGAAGGCCCGGCTCGATGTTCCGATCGCGTGGATCTGGGAGCTGCGCGGGGATCTCGTCGTCTCTGTCCACGTTTACGCCGAGCCCGCGGCAGACGCGCGCTGGCTCTTCGAGCGCAGCAGGAAGTGAGCGATCCGCTCAGACCCGGCTGTGCACCCACTCGCGCAGCCGGCGCACGCGGCTGTCGTCCACCTTCTCGCTGAGCCACCGCACCGGCCGCCACGGCTGGCGGGCCGCGACCGACAGCTCGGCTTCGCTGAACGGCTCGGTCAGGCCCCGCTCGGCGTAGCGGTAGATCGCGACACCGAGGATCGCGCTCGTCGCCATCCCGAGCAAGACCGCGCAGCCCATTGCGATCAGGCCGGCGGTGAGCAGGATCGCGCCGATCAGCTCCGGGCCGGCGTCGATCAGGGTCGTGCCCAGGAGGGCCACGGCGAGACCCGGCAGCCCGACGGTGGCGACGGCTCGTAGCCAGGTCGAGATCACGCCCGCCGCGCCCCTCCCCCAGATGCCCGAGGAGATGCGCAGAGACCGGCGTGCCGCCTCACGCGGGCCGCATCCGTCGAGCGCTATCGCCGGAATGGCGAAGAAGGTGAGGAGGTTCCACGTGAAGCCGATCAGGACCGCACCGGCCTGGTCGACGGTCCACCGGGTGACCAGACGCGCCGGGATCGCGACCAGCACGAGGACGACGGCCCAGACGGCGGCCAGCCGCGAGCGCTCGCGCGCCAGCGCCAGCCCGTCCCGGACGGTGGCCCGCTCGCCGGCCAGCGCCCGGTCGGCGATCCCGGCAACCCCGATCTCCGCGAGCGTGTAGATCCAGGCCAGCACACCCACCGCCACGAGCGCTGACACGGAGGTGACTTCGATGGTGAGTCCGTCGCGGAGCACGACGCCTGCGATGCTCAGCGCGGCCAGCAGCACGCCGAGAACGGAGGCGCCGAGCAGCATCAACCGCAGCAGCGCGGGCGTTTCCCGAACCAGCGCCAGGGCGCGGCCGGAGAGCCGCCAGCTGTCGCGGAAGTAGGTCGCGATACCGCGTCCAGCCTTGAAGCGCCCCGCCGGGGCGCGCACGCCTGTCGCCGGCTGGGCTTCCATGCCCGACAGAGACTAGAGGCGGCAGTACGCTTGGTTCATGCAGCAAACACGGCGCGGTCGGGCCCAGCTGAGCCTCGACTCCCCGCTCGCCGCTGTCCTGGCCGCGCTCGCCGCCGTCGTTCTCTCGACTCTCCTCATCTATCCGCTGCGGCAGGTCGCCGACGCGGAGTCTCTCGGGGTCTTCTACCTGCTTGGGGTGCTCGTCGTATCCATTTACTACGGGCTCTGGCCAGGCCTCCTCACGGCCCTCGGGAGCGTGCTCGCGTTCAACCTCTTTCACATCCCGCCCACCGGGCGCCTAGAGGTCGCGAAGAGCGAGGACTGGGTGGCGCTTGGTGTGTTTCTGATCGCCGCCCTGCTCGCGTCGTCCATCGCCGAGCAGTCGCGGGCGCGGGCGCGTGAGGCGGAGCAGCGCCGCCAGGAGGCGGATCTGATGGCCCTCTTGGCGACGGACCTGCTGGGTGGCGGCTCTCCCCCGCAGACTCTCGGCTCCGCCGGGGACCGTCTTGCCAGAGCCGTCGGCCTGTCGTGGGCGCAGATCGCTTCCGGGCCCGTCGAGCGTGAGGACGCCGTCTCCCTGCCGCTGGAGCGCGACGGCATGCGCGTCGGTGCCCTGCTGGTTCCCCGCGACACGGAAGAGGGGATGGTCGAACGGCTCCGAACGAGGATTCTCCCCGCCCTCACCCCCCTTCTCGCCGCTGCCGTGGACCGGGAGCGCCTGACCAGCGCCTCGGTCGAGGCCAGGGCCCTGCGGCGAAGCGACGAGCTGAAGACCTCCATCCTGCGGGCTGTCTCCCACGACCTCCGCAGCCCGATCACGGCGATCCGCACCGCCGGGGAGGCGCTCGAGTCGGAGAACCTGGAGCACGCAGATCGCCGGCAGCTGGCCGCGTCGGTCAGCAGCGAGGCGGAGCGTCTGGCCGGCCTGGTCGACAAGCTGCTCGACCTCTCGCGCCTCGAGGCGGGCCATGCCCAACCGCGGCGCGACTGGTGCTCGATCGAGGAGCTTGTCGGAGT
>DASSYY010000196.1:0-2109 GCA_035703025.1 Gemmatimonadales bacterium
ACCGGGGGTCATCTCACCGCGCTCCGGCGCGAGGCGATCGGTGCGCTGCGGGTGGAGCAGGCGGTCCCGCTGGACCAGGTGGGCCCCGAGGCGCTGCTACCGCCCGCCCAAGTGCTGGGACATCTGCCCGCCGTCAGCCTCGACCCGGCCGCGAAGGCCGCAGTCGTGCACGGGCGCGCGGTGGTGGACGCCGGCGCGGCGATGGAGCCCGGCGTGCCTGTGGTCCTCCTCGCCGGCGGCGAGCTGGTGGCGGTGGCTCGGCCCGAGGAGGGCCGGCTCCGGCCCACGGTGGTGCTCGCGACTCCATGAGAGAGCGAGCGCTGGACGACGCGCTGCCGCACCGCTCCCGCGGGACCGTGGTGACGGTGGGCTCATTCGATGGCGTTCACCTCGGCCACCAGGCGGTGCTGGAGGAGATCGCGCGGCGGGCGGAGGCGGCCGGGCGGGAGAGTGTGCTGGTCACTTTCGAGCCGCATCCGCTCGAGGTGGTGAATCCCCAGGCCGCGCCGCCGCTGCTCACGACCGGGCCCGAGCGGCGCGAGGTGCTGGCCCAGACCCCGCTGGACCTGGCGTACTTCCTCCGCTTCGACCGCCACGTGGCGGGTATGAGTCCGGAGGAGTTCGTCCGGGTGGTCCTGTTGGAGCGCTGCGGGATGGGCGAGCTCGTGATCGGACACGATCACGGATTTGGGCGCGGCCGGAGCGGCGACGTGGAGACGCTGCGGCGGCTCGGCGCCGTGCACGGCTTCGACGTGGACGTGGTTGCGCCGGTGGATTTCGGCGACCAGCACGTCTCCAGCTCGAGGGTACGCCGGGCGGTGGCCGGCGGCGATCTCGCGAGCGCCGCACGGATGCTGGGTCGGCCCTATACCGTGAGCGGCGTGGTCGGGCACGGCGCGGGCCGCGGGCGACAGATCGGCGTGCCCACGATTAACCTGACCGAGGTGCCGCCCCAGAAGCTCCTGCCGCCCGACGGAGTCTACGCCGTCGAGGTGGAATGGCGAAGCGGACGCGCGGGCGGGATGATGCACCAGGGTCCCCGGCCGACGTTCGAGGACGGCCGCCGCACGCTGGAGGCCAACCTCTTCGATTTCGAGGGCGACCTCTACGGGGAGTGGGTGAGGATCACCTGGGTGAAGCGGCTGCGCGACATCGAGCGCTTCGCCTCGGTAGAGCAGCTGAAGGAGCAAATGGAACGCGACCGTTTCGATTCGCTGGCGGCTCTCGCCGGCGGCCGGCCGGTCCCAACCGCGTGACTCACGCCTGAGCTCGATACGATGTCCATTCGCACTCGCATTCTGGTCATCCTGGCTCTCATCACCCTGAGCGTCTTCTATCTCATTCCCCGCGACATCACGGTGCGGGAGCGGGACCTGGCGACGGGAGTGATGCACGACCGCACCGAGAAGCGGATACCCCTGAAGCTGGGCCTCGACCTCCAGGGCGGCATGCACCTCGCCCTGGAGCTGGACCAGTCCAGGCAGGTCTCCGCCGATCCGGGGCGCGACCTCGACCTCGCCCTGACCGTCCTCCGGAAGCGCATCGACGAGTTCGGCGTCTCCGAGCCGGTGATCCAGAAGGTGGGCGACCAGCGGATCGTGGTCGAGCTCCCGGGGATCGACGACCCCGCTCGGGCCAAGAGCATCGTGCAGCGGAGCGCGTTCCTGGAGTTCCGGATCACCGACGAGACCAACGCCCTGGAGAAGGCGATCCCGGGGATGGATCGGGTGCTGCGCCAGATGGGCGTTCGCGCGGAGGGGGCGGGGGCGGCGGCGGGCAAACCCTCGGCAGTGGAGCAACTGCTGGGTGGTGACACCGCGGGCAAGCCCGCCCCGAAGGACGCCGCGGCAGATACCGGAAAGAAGCCTGCCCCGAGCCCCGGCAAGGATGCAACCGCCAAGGACACCACCCCCGCGGACACCGGGGCGGCAGCGAATGTCGCTGGCGGCGTGCTGGCCGGACTGATTCAACCCGCCGCGGGCGGCACCCCTGGCGAGTACATGGTGCCCGAGACCGCCTTTCCGCGGGTGGACAGCCTCATCAACCTCCCGAACGTCGCCCGCCTGCTCCCGCGCAGCGTCACCCTGCGCTGGTCGGCCACACCGACCA
>DASSYY010000335.1:0-3628 GCA_035703025.1 Gemmatimonadales bacterium
CCGCCATGATGGCCACCACGTCCGCCCGTTCGTCCGCCATTGTCCGCTCCGGCTCGTGTATGGGCTGAACATTAACCCTGCAGTCGCCGGCGCCGGGGGACGGGGATCGGCCGGGGCGGCTCCGATGTCACGTCTGGACAAGTGGATATGTGTTGCGGTCATCGGTCACATACTTGCGGGCGGACGTTTCGCTGAACAATGAGTGACTAGTCCGTCTAATAGTCCGACAACAGGATCGGATATTGACGAACCGTCCGCGCTCGGTACATTTGAGCGACACGCTCCCGGAGCCCCCATGTCCGCGCTCGACCCCATCAGCCGCCGCATCCTCCAACTGCTCCTCGCCGACGGCCGCGCCAGCTACCAGGCCATCGCCGACGAGGTCGGCCTCTCCCGGCCGGCGGTCATGGAGCGGGTCAAGCGGCTAGAGGAGGGCGGCTACATCCTGGGCTACACCGCCCGGGTGGACCGCGGCCGCCTGGGCTTCCCGATCACCGCGTTCGTCGCCGTGCGCTACCCCGGCAGCGAGCTCGACGGCGGCGAGTCGGCGGTGCGCTCGCTCGAGAGCAACCCCGGCGTCCTCGAATGCCACCACGTGGCGGGCGAGGACTGCTACATCCTCAAGGTCGCGGCCCCCTCGCTCGAGGCGCTCGAGCGCATGCTGCGCTCGCTCCGCGAGCCCGGGCTCACCGCCAGTACCCGGACCACCATCGTGCTCTCCAGCGTGTTCGAAAAGGCCGGCGTGGTGCCCATGGAGACGGACTGACATGGCCGGCCTGCGCGGCAAGGCGCTGGTCGCCTATCTCCTCGTCTGCACCGTCTGGGGCTCGACCTATCTGGCCATCCGGATCGGCGTGGCCCACCTGCCGCCGTTCCTGTTCGCCGGCGTGCGGTTCCTCATCGCCGGGCTGGTGCTCGGCGCCATCGTGCTGAGCGTCGGCATCGGGCTCCCCTCGCGCCGACAGGATTGGCGCACGCTCGCCATCACCGGCATCCTGTTCCTCTGCGGCGCCAACGCCGTGGTCGTGTGGTCCGAGCAGTTCCTCGCGTCGGGCGTGGCCAGCGTGTTCGTGGCGGCGATGCCGCTCTGGACGGCGCTGTTCGACGCAGTGCTGCCCGGCGGGAAGGTGCCGCTCACGTGGCGGATCGGCATCGGGCTCGCGATCGGCTTCCTCGGCACCGCGCTGCTGGCGGGGATCACGCCGGGCGAGATCGCCAGCGCCGATCTCCGGGGCCCTGCGGCCCTCACGTTCGGGAGCGCCTGCTGGGCCCTGGGCAGCGTGTACTGGAAGCGGCACCCGACCCAGGTGAGCCCGTACGCGGCGTCGGCCGTCCAGATGACCATCGCCGGGGCGCTGCTCTGCATCTTCGGCCTGACGCTGGGCGAGGCCCCGGCGTTTCACCTCCAGGGAGCCGGCCTGGGCGCCATGGCGTACCTCATAGTCTTCGGATCGCTGGTGGGCTACACCGCGTACGGCTACGCTCTCGAGCACGGCTCGGCCACGGTGGTGGGCACCTACGCGTACGTGAACCCGGTCGTGGCCGTCGTGCTGGGCTGGCTCGTGCTGAGCGAGCCGATCACCGGCCGGATGCTGGCCGCCATGGCGCTGATCCTGGGGGCGGTCGTCTGGATCCAGCTCGCGGCCCGGCCGACGCGGGCGCCGTCGGCCCAGCCGGTGCGGGCGCTCCGGCGGCGCCAGGCGGCGGACGCATGACGGCGCACCGCAGGGTCACGGCATGACCGCCGCCGCGACGAGCGACCGTCCGTACGCCGCGGCCGCGGAAGTCGAGCGGGTCGTGGCGGGATTCAGGGACGGCACCCTGCCACAGGGCGAGTGGACCCACCGCGCGCATCTCACGGTGGCCCTCTGGTACGCCACCCACCATCCGGCCGCCGAGGCGCTCGACCTCGTGCGCGCCGGCATCCTGCGCCTCAACGCGGCGCACGGGGTGCCCACGACGCCCACGCGCGGATATCACGAGACCATCACCCGGTTCTACATGCACGTGGTCGGTGACTATGTGGCGCGGGCAGGGAGCGAGGGCGACTGGGCCGAGCGCGCCAACCGGTTCATCGACCGGTATGGCGCGCGCGAGCTGCCGCTGCGGCACTACAGCGAGGCGAAGCTGAAATCGGCGGAGGCGCGGGCGGGGTGGGTCGAGCCGGATGTGATGCCGTTGCCCTGAGGGCGGACGCGAAGGTCTGGCCCGCCCCTATCTCGCCAGCAGATGCCGCCGCAGCTTGGTCAGCCGCCGCCGGAGCGAGCCGTCGTGGATCCGCTCGCCCACCCGGACGATCGTGCCGCCCAGGATGTCGGGGTCGACCGAGAACGAGGGCAGCACTTCCTTCCCCAAGTGCCGGCTGAGCGCGTCGGCGATGCTCTTCTGGAGCTGCTCGTTGGCCGGGCGCGCCAGCGTGACGCCGGCGCGGACCCGGTTGAGCTTCAGGTCGAGCAGCCCGGCGTACTCGGTCGCGATCTGGCGGAAGAGATGCTGCCGACCCCGCTTGACCACGGCCTGCAGGAAGAGCACGAACTCCCGCGGCACGTCCCGCATGGCCGCACCCAGGAGCCGCGACTTTTCGCCCTTGGGAATCCGGGGCGACATCAGGATCGCCTGCACCGACGGGGTGGTCTCGATCGCCCCGGCCAGCGCGTCGATCAGCTCGGCGTAGCGCGCCGTCCCGCCGCTCCGCTCGCCGAGGTCGAACAGCGCCTCGGCGTAGTTGCGGGCGATCGTCTCCGACCTCACCGGCCGCCGTCCAGCGTGCCGAGGTAATCCAGCACGATCTTGCGGTCGGCGTCGCCGTCGAGCCGCTGGCCGACCAGCTTGGACGCGGCCGCGAGCGACAGGTCCACCGCCTCACGGCGGAGATCGGCGATGGCGCGGTCGCGCTCCGCGGCGATCTCCCGCCGGGCCCGCGCCAGCATCTCCTCCTGCTCCTGCTTGACCTTCTCCAGCGCCACCGCGCGCTCCTTCTCGGAGAGCTGGCGGGCGTCGAGCACGATCCCATGGGCCTGGGCCTTGGCGTCGGCCACGAGCCGCTTGTGCTCCTCCAGCAGCTTCGCCGACTCGGCCCGGTTGCGCTCGGCTTCGGCGATCTGCTGCTCGAGCGCCGCCTCGCGGGCCTCGACCGCGCCCAGGATCGCCGGCCAGGCGAACTTCTTCAGGACGATCAGCAGCAGGACGAACACCACCAGCGTCCAGAACATCAGGCCGAACTCGACCGTCAGCGGACTGGCCGCGTGCTCCTCCTGCGCGCTGACGGCGGGCACCGCCGCCAGCGCGAGCACGAAGGTCAGCCAGAGCGACTTCTTCATGCGCGACCTCGGCCTAGAACGTGATGTTGCTCTGGATCAGGAACGCGATGACGGCGACGAACAGGGCGACGCCCTCGATGAGCGCGGCCGAGATGATCATCGCGGTCTGGATGCGCGCGGTGTTCTCGGGCTGGCGGGCCATGCCCTCGGTGGCCGAGCCGCCGATGCGGCCGATGCCGAGGCCGGCGCCGAGCACCGCGAGACCGCCGGCCAGGCCGGCGCCGATGAGACCATATCCCTTGCCCGCGCTCGCCGCGGCCACGTCCTGCAGAATCGCGATCATGGACAGCATGTGTGCTCCGTCGTGG
>DASSYY010000396.1:0-7855 GCA_035703025.1 Gemmatimonadales bacterium
AAGCGTGAAGCTCAAATCGGCGCCGCGTAGATCGGAATGGCTGAGGTTCGCCTCGGTCAGGTTGGCGCCGGTGAGATCCGCACCCCGCAGGTCCACGTGGGTCAGGTCGATCCGCCGCATCTCGGCATCCTGGAAGGCCGCACCGCCCAGATTGGAGTTCTTGAGCGTGACGCGGGTGAGGTCCGCCTCGCGGAAATCGGTGCGCGCGGGCCCGTTCTCCGCCAGAGACACGGCCTGCAGCCGCGCGTCGGCCAGGGTCGCGCCCCGAAAACTGGCTCCCGCCACGTTGGCGAGCGTCAGGTCGGCGCCGGCGAGACGTGCGCCGTCGAAGCACGCGCCGCGCAAGTCGGCCTGGCAGAGATCGGCCCCGCGAAGGTCGGCGCCCCGGAGGTCCGCTCCCCGCAGGTCCGCGTAGAGCAGCACGGCGCCGTTGAGCCGGGCGCCCGCCAGCGTGTCGCCCGCCAGCTCGAGCAGGCGCTCGCCGGTCTCGCGATGGACGACGATCATGCCCTGTTCCCGGCTCTCAGGGGCCGGCCAGGCGATGCACACCCTGCATCACCAGGTAGGCGAGCGGTGCGGCCACCACGACCCGCGGCACCAGGGCGCGGATCGACTGGCCGTGCACCAGCCCGGCATGCGCCGCCCCGGTGAGCGTGGTCCCGACCGCGAGCGCCATGGCACCCGCCGACCCGGCGTCGAGCCAGCCCCCCAGGATTCGGCCGGCAATGAGACCCCCCAGGCTTCCCGTGAACACGGCGGCGACGAAGCTTCCCAGTTCCCGGCCTGGAGGCGGCACCTCGGCCTGGGGCGTGGCATGCGGCGCTGCCGAGTCGTCCGGCGCCTCGTGCCCGCCGCGATAGAGCACCAGCACGCGGCCGTTCCGGAGCGCAGCGCCACCGTGCACCCGCGCGGCCGAGCTCACCGATCCTCCCGGCGGGGCCGCCCGCCGGCCTCGGTAGCGAGCACCCCGCCGCCGCCCCTGAACTCGAAGTGCTCGTCGCGCAGCACGCGGACCCACAGGCTGGTGTCCCGCCCGCGGAGCAGCGCTCCCGCGAGGACGCGGTCGGCCAGCATGGCGGCCGATTCCCACTGCCCCACACGAAGTCCCGGATAGCGATGGGCGTGCTCGGGACGGACCCGCGCCTCTCGCCGGCCGTTCCACACGGTCGCGGGGCCGCTCACCGGCAGGGCCGGATCGAACGTCGTCGCCGAGAACATGTGCCCTCTCAGTCTTCGGCCACCTCGCAATAGACCTTGATCGCGCCCTTGGCCGTCGTGAGCGTGTCGAGGAGGAGCTGCCAGTTTTCCAGTCCGCGCACCGGATGGGTCAGGAGCCGCTGGAGCCATCCCGGATACTGCGCGTCGGCGGTCGCGAGGTCCTTCACGCCCATCTCGAAGTACTCGCGGTTGGCGTTGACCGTCCCGACCATCACCTTGTTGCCGAGCACGAAGTCGAGATTGATCCGGTCGGCAGGCACCGTGATCATGTTGTCGCCTCCCGTGACGCTCGACAGCACAAGGACCCCGTTCTTCCCCAGGGCCTGCATGCTGTCGAAGACGACCGAGGACGAGCCGGTGGCCTCGAAGATCAGATCGAACGGGCCGTAACGCCTGGCCCCCTCGACGATCGGCAGCGTCACGGTGGACTCGTAGCGGGCCCCGAGCGCCTCGATGAGGTCCGAGTTGAGGTACGGCCGGGCCGTGCGGCCGAATACCGTCACCTCGAGCCCGCGCAACCGGAGCGCCATCGCCGCCAGGAGGCCGATCGTCCCGGCGCCCATCACGGCGGCCTTCCGCGGCCGCCAGACCCTGAGACGGCGTTGGATCTCGTAGGCCTGCGCGATGCCCTTCTCGACCACCGTCGTGGGCTCCAGCAGAACGCCGACCTCCTTGAGGCCCTGCGGGATCTTCACGATGTACTCGGGGTCATCCACGTAATACTCGGTGAGGAACCCGTGGCGCAGATTGATGCCGCGCTCGTAGTACACGTCGTCCGTCGTCATGTCGTACGTGCCGATGCGGTCGTAGATGCTGTTGCCCGGTCGCCGGACCGTGGCCACGACGTAGTCGCCGGGCTGGAACTCGGTCACGTTGGGCCCGACAGCCACGACGCGGCCGAAGCTCTCGTGTCCGGTCACCAGGAAATCGTAGCCCGGGGGTGCCGCGCCGTACTCGGCCGCGTTGATCTCCTTGTCGGTGCCGTCGACGCCGACGCGGAGCACTTTCACCAGCACACCTCGCCCGTCGGGCACCTCGGACACCGCCGGCTTGGCGAGCTGCGCCAAGTGCATCGAGTTCGGCGTGCCGGGGAAGACGGCGACCGCCTTCATCATGGTGGCCTCGGCCTTGGGGGCGGGACGGGCCGGGGTCGCGGCCGTGGCGGCGCCGCCGCGATCAGTGCTGGGCATGGACTTCTCCTTGGGGCTCGATCAGTTGGACGGCATGACCGTCGGGGTCCCGGACCAGCACGCCGCGCGAGAATCCGAGCGCGGTATCGGGGAGCTCGACGGGAGCCGCGGAGATGAGACGGAACTTACCGCGGCGTACCGCCTCCGTGGCGGCGGCCACGTTCGGGACGACCACGCTGGTCTGCCAGTGCACCAGGTCGTTGGGGCGCTCATCGGCCGGGTACGGGCGGCCGTCCGTGGGCGTGAGATACTCGAGGAGCTCGATGCCGGGGCCCGCGGGCGCCCGGAGGCCCGTGATGTGCAGCCGTGCGCCCGGGACGTTGTTCAGGTGCGCCTGCTCGGTCCCGAAGTTCATGCTCTCGCCGGCCACGCGGAACCCGAGCACATCGCGATAGAATGCGAGGCTTGCCCGGGTATCCGCGACGACGATGGCCGTGTGGTCGATGCCGAGAAAGAGCCGATCCGTGGGCCCGTGCCACTTGGGATCGCCCTTGTCGGGCGGGAACTGGAGGATCTCGAGCGGATGGCCGTCGGGATCGCGAAAGTAGAAGGCGCGGATGCCGGCGGCGTTCGGGATGCTCTCCGGCAGTCGCTGCGGTCCGGTGGACGCGTGGCGGACCTTGAATGACCGCAGCCGCGCGTAGGCACTGTCCATGTCCCGCACGATGATGGCGACGTGCTGAAACCAGCGGTCGTTGCTGTGCGCGTCCACCGGCGCGGGCCGGCCCGGCGAGGCCAGATACTCGGTGAGCTGCAGGTACTCACCGCCGAGGCGGAGGCGAACGACCCGAAGTCGGACGCCGAAGACGCCGCCGAGCGCTTCGTACGGCTCCCCGAGGAGCTCGTCGTCGGTGACCTTGGCGAAGTCCAGCACCTTGGTGTAGAAGTCGACCGACCGGTCCATGTCCGACACGGTGAGTCCGACCATGGCGACCGCCTGGACGGCGACGGAGGCCCTGGCATCCGCGGTGCCGTGCCTGGCGTCCGCGGGCGCGTCCGCCGGCATGGGCGCTGCGGCACTCGGCTGCTTGGGCACCGCGCCACGGCCGGCCCATGGCTGCGTCGACTGGGCGGTCGCGGCCGAGGGCGGGAGAAGGGCGAATGTGGCGGCGGACAGCAGCGCCACCACGACCTTCGTCATCCCGAGCGCGGCGAGGGGCCTCCCTCGACCACGGCTCGAGCCATTCTCGGGCAGGGCCGCTCGGTCCCTCCGCTCCGGCGCGATGCCGGGCTCGCGGACAACAGGCACGCGAACCCCGGATTCCCCCACCTTCCGTCGCGGCCAGGCCCGCCCGCCCTGCAGCCATTCCGGCACCAGGGCGTTCATGCCGCCGCTCCCGCCCCGGTGGCGGTCCGCGCCACCACGGCGTCACCCCGGCGCGCGCCGAGTCGCTCGAGGATGCGATCGCCCACGCGCATCGCATTGGCCATGATCGTCAGCGCCGGGTTCACGGCCCCGCTCGAGGGGAAGAAGCTTCCATCCACCACGTACAGATTCTCCACCTCGTGGGCGCGGCAGCTCTCGTCGAGCGCCGAGGTCCGGGGATCGCGGCCGAACCGGATGGTCCCGTTCTGGTGGGCCACCCCGGCCAGCGGAATGCGCTGGCCCAGGAACAGGTTCCGGGCAAAGAGTCCCTGGTGGCAGCCGTCGCCATGGATGTCGCACTTGGTCTGCTGCTGCATCAGGTACTCGAGCTTCTTGATCAGCCGCGCGTGGCCCTCACCGTTGTTGGCTGTATACGCCAGCACGATCCGGCCGTCGCGGTCGAGCGTGACCCGATTGTTCGGGTCGGGCAGATCCTCGGACGTGAGCCAGAAGTCGAGCGAGTGCTTGCCCATCAGCTCCAGCGTCCATCCCGGCGCGATGGCCGGCGCCCCCGCCGACAGTGTGGCCCCGTCGAGCTTGCCGACGAAGGAGATGTGGCCCATCGGAAACGGCCACTCCGGCGAGCCGAAGTAGTAGTCGTTGAGCGCGAGCGTCTTCTGAAACACGGTCGGGTTGGGGCACTTGGACAGTGCCATGAGGACCGAGTTGATGTGCCCCATGTAGTGCCGGCCGACCACATCGGAGCCGTTGGCCAGGCCGCGCGGATGCTGGTCGCTCACCGAGCGGAGCAGGAGCGCGGCGGAGTTGATCGCGCCGGCGGAGACCACGACGATGTCGGCGCTGTAGGTCTCCTTACCCCCGTCCCGCTCGACCACGACGCGGGTCACCTCCCGCCCGGACGCGCTGGTCTCCAGCCGCGAGACGTAGGCGCCGGTGATCAGCGTGACGTTGGGATGCTGCAGAGCGGGGTCAACGCAGACGA
Source organism: Gemmatimonadales bacterium (assembly GCA_035703025.1). GTDB lineage: Bacteria > Gemmatimonadota > Gemmatimonadetes > Gemmatimonadales > GWC2-71-9 > CAVVWJ01. The sequence goes on from DASSYY010000396.1 coordinate 4,718, forward strand.
CCTGCGCGTCGGACTTCGCCTGCACCAGGCACGGATGCCCGTCGCAGGTGGCGCACCGGATGCACTTGCTCTGGCGGCGGTTCCGCTCGTCGAGCATGATCCCGAGCGGCACGTGGAAGGGCCGGCAGCCCAGCCGCGCCAGGTCTTCGCTCAGCTGCTGGATGCGAGGCTCGTGGGACACCGGCGGGTAGAGGTAGGGCGCGCTGGCCGCGGGCTCAGTCGGGTCGGCGCCCCGCTCGCCATGGACCTCGTACAGATGTTCGGCCTCGGTGTAGTAGGGCTCGAGCTCGTCGTACGCGATCGGCCAGGCCGGCGACACGCCGCCGTGGTGCCGGAGCTCGCCGAAGTCCTCGCGCCGGAGCCGGAACAGCGCCGCGCCGTAGAACTTGGTGTTGCCGCCCACCCAGTAGTTCGTGTGCGGGTGGAGATCCTTCCCCTGCGCGTCGCGCCAGTGCTCGCGCGTCTGGTAGCGACCCTCGACGTTCACCGCCCGGGTGCTCCAGTTGTCGGGCTCACGGGGTACGTAGTCGCCGCGCTCGAGGAGCAGGATCCGCTTGCCCGAGGGCGCCAGGCGGTGGAACAGGGTGCCGCCGCCGGCTCCGGATCCGATGATGATGACGTCGTAGTGATTGGTCGACATGGGGCGCCGCTCTTGGAATGGTCGCTTCCGTCCCGAATACCGAGGGTCGTCTCCCTGGGCGAAGCGAAGGAGGCATGATTCGGGCTATGCCTTCTTCGCTGCGCTCAGGATGACCTCGCGCTAGCGCGAGGTCACTTGCTGCTCATCGCGTCCGTGGCCGGGGTGATCGTCACCCGCAGCACGTCAGCTATCCGGGGATACCGGAACCCGTCGCGCACGTGGGCCACCGACTGGTGCTCGGCCACGCCCGCCTCGGGCGTCTTCTGGCGGGGGCCCTGGTTCGGACCCAGTCCCGGCTCCTCATTGACCTCGGTGCCGGCGTCCCACAGCGAGAGCTGCGCGGTCATGTCGCCCTGCACCGGCTTGCCGGCGGCATCGAACAGCGCGATCGGCCGGTCGTTCGAGTAGAAGAGGTCGTTCGACTGGCCGAACATCCACGCCAAGGAGAGCGTCTGTCCCGGTGTGGCCTCGATCTCGAACTCGTAGCCCTGGCCCGGCGTGATCGGGCCGCCCGCGGTCGCACCCACCGGCAGGTCATCGGCGCCCAAGGCCACGATATTGCCGGTCCCCTTGAGCGACCTGGCCAGCGGCCCGGGATTGCCGGTCTCGGCCAGAGTCTCGAGCCCCTTCCCCGCATCCGGCTGGCCGCCGACGAAGATCGGGTTGGCGGAGCCGGTGGCCACCGTCCACAGCACCGGCGCCGAGACGAACGGCGCGGTCTTGCCGTTGGAGAGCTTCAGCACTTCGCCCTGCGAGATGTTGTCCACCTTGATGCTGAACTTGGTGGCGCCCTGCGCCGCGGCACCCTGGGCCGCCGCGAGCAGGACCGCCCCGACCGTGACAGCGCGAACGAACGACATGGAGGTCTCCTGTTCAGGAAGCGGGGGTGAGCGGAGCCGTGGCGAAATTGACGCCGAAGCGACGGCACCAGATGGTGACAGCGCGGTACTTGGTCAGATCCAGGTCGGCCGGAACATCGTAGTTCTGGTCGCCTTCGTTGCCCTTGAGCTCGCCGAGTTCCACGAAGCCGGCCTTGGTTACGGTCTCGTTGTCCTTGGCGTCGGCCGCGGCCACCAGGTACACCCGGACGTCGGGGCCGTTGGAGGTGGCGAAGTCGGTCAGGCGCAGGACACGATGGCCGCCGCCCAGATCGTGGATCGTCGCCGTCCCCTTGGTCTCGTGGGAAACGGAGTGGAACTGACCGGCGGCGAGCGCCGCGGGCGCCGTGGCCTCGGCGGCCATCGCGGACGCGGCCGGAACGGCGGCCAGCTCCTCGTTCACCCGCTTGTTGACGAACAGCAGCTCGGGACGGAACAGGTACCACCCGATCCCGCCGAGCACGACCAGCCCGATGACCCAGGTCCGACTTCTCATCCTTCTCTCTCCTTCAGCTAACGGTGGCAATCCCGCGAGGCGCGGCTGATGATGGCCGCTATAATGCCGCCGGCCCCCGGGAGGTTCCCTGGGTCGCCCGGTACTCGCAGAAGATGCAGCGGGCGGTGTTCTGGTGATGGAGCTTGGCGCAGGCCCCGGGCTCGCGCCCACGCCGGAGGTGGAGCTGGGCGGCCCCCAGCATGCCCAGCAGCGGGGCCGCGAAGTAGATCCAGAGACCGGACCAGTCACGGGCCCACACCGCCGATCCCACCGTCCGGGCCGGGTTCATGCTCATCCCCGAGTACGGGGACTCGAGCGTGATGAACGTGGCCACCAGCAGGGCCGCGCAGAGGCCGGTCAGCCGGCCCAGCCGCGGATGGTTCGCCAGCCGGAGCACGACGGTCATGAGGACGAAGGAGATCAGCAGCTCCGCCCCGAACGCCACGACGGGTCCCTCCGGCCCCGGGACCGTGACCGCGTAGCGCACCGATGCGTCCGCGACCAGCGAGCCCGCCAGCAGCAGCGCCGCCAGCACGCCGGCCGCCCCGCCCACGAACTGCGCCGCCACATACCCCGCCGCGTCCCGCGGCGCGATCCGCCCGAGCCGGAGGAAGGTGAGCGTCACGGCGGGGTTGTAGTGCGCCCCCGAGCGCTTGCCCCACCCGGAGTAGTTGAGGCAGACCGCGGTCCCGCCCATGGCCAGGCCCATGAGCAGGCGGCGGACGAACGGATCCGGGACCAGCCCGGGAATCGGCGAAGCCGGGTGGAACAGCAGGACGGTGAAGAGGCAGGCCGACAGCATGAAGAGGCCGAGCAGCATGGCCTCGTTGCCGTACTCCACCCAGTGGCGCTGCGGCCCCGCGGCAGTCGAGGTCGCGACAGCCGCGTGCTCCACGCTCGCCGTGCTCGCGGCGCTCACGAGTGCGCCACCTCGAGCGCCCGGGCACCGGCGCGGTCGCCGCTCGCGAGCACCTGGAGGTCGAGCCGCAACGCCTCGCCGACGGACCAGGCCTGAAAGGGGCAGCCGCGCGGGGTGTGGGGCGGGTCGGCGTCGGCGATCTCGGACACGTGGCCCACGCCGGCCCGGCTCAGATGCTCGAGCAGCGGGGCGAGGAATCGCCGGC
>DASSYY010000076.1:0-9594 GCA_035703025.1 Gemmatimonadales bacterium
CTGCAGCCGGTCTCCGGCGCGCTCGACCCGCTCGAGCCCGAGCCGGGTCCGGCCCGCAAGCGCCCCCGCCAGCCGCGAGCCGAGGTCGTCGAGCGCGCGGCGCACGTCCCGCTGGTCGGCCAGTGCCAGCTCGGCCGCCGCCGAGGGCGTGGCGGCCCGCACGTCCGCCACCAGATCGGTGAGCGAGATGTCGGTCTCGTGGCCCACGGCCGAGATGGTCGGCACCCGCACCGCGGCGAGGGCGCGGCAGACCGCCTCGGTGTTGAAGGCGGCCAGGTCCTCGCGGCCGCCGCCCCCACGGCCCACGATGCAGAGCTCTACGCCCGGCAGCCGGTTGACGAGCCGGAGCGCACGCACCAGGTCCTCCACGGCCCCGTCGCCCTGGACCCGCGCGTCGACCACCAGCACCCGGACCCCGGGCCAGCGGCGGCGGGCGACGGTGATGACGTCGCGGACCGCGGCCCCGGCGGTGCTGGTCACCACCGCGAGCGTTCCGACGTAGGCCGGCACCGCGCGCTTCCGGGCCGGGTCGAAGAGTCCGTCCTTCTGCAGCAGTCCCTTCACCCGCTCGAGCTCCCGCTGCGCCTGGCCGATGGCGGCGGTCGGGAGCATGCGCACGACGTTGAGCTGGAACTCGCCCTTGGCCTCGTAGATCCCCGGCCGTGCGAGGGCGAACACCTCGGTGCCGTCGGCCGGCGGCTTGGCGCCGCGGGCCACGTCGCGCTTCCAGAGGCAGCAGCGCACCTGGCTGCTCGCGTCGCGGAGGTTGAAATACCAGTGTCCGCTCGGCCACGCCTTGCAGCCCACGACCTCGCCTCGGATCCAGATGGGACGGTCGAACGCCCCTTCGACGATCCGCTTGATCGCGATCGTGAGCTGGGTGACCGACCAGACGTCGTCGGTGGGGGTGATCAGGTCGGAGAAGAGAGACAGGGCCATCGGACCAGTTCGGTTGAGACTCGGCGAGATCGCTGAAGGGCGCGGAACAGGTTCACCACAGAGGCACGGAGGCCACAGAGGCATACGGCGCGAATGCGCACGACACTGCGTCCTCTCCGTTCGCTGCGCAGTCCTCTGTGCCTCTGTGTCTCTGTGGTCTGCAGCCTCACCCCGAAGCCTGTTCGAACGCCTGCAACGTGTTCTGCAGCAGCAGCGCGATCGTCATCCGCCCCACGCCCCCCGGCACCGGAGTGATCGCGCCCGCCACCTCGGCCACGGGAGCATAGGCCACGTCGCCCACGATGCGGTAGCCCTTGGGCTGGCTGGGGTCGTCCACCCGGTTGATGCCGACGTCGATGACGGTGGCGCCGGGCCGGACCATGTCGGCGGTCACGAACTCGGGCTTGCCCATCGCCACCACCAGGATGTCGGCCGTGCGGCAGACGCCCGGAAGGTCGCGGGTCTTCGAGTGGCAGATGGTGACGGTGGCGTCGCCCCCCTTCCCCGGCTGGATCAGCAGGCTCGCCATCGGCTTGCCCACGATGTTCGACCGTCCCACGATGACCGCGTTGGCGCCCCGGGTCTCGATCCCCGAGCGGATGAGCATCTGCTGCACACCGTAGGGCGTGGCCGGCTTCAGGGCCGTGGGGTCGCCGAGACTGAGCTTGCCGACGTTGACGGGGTGAAAGCCGTCGACGTCCTTCGCCGGGTTGATCGCGTTGAGGATCCGCTCGCTGTTGATGTGCTTCGGCAGCGGGAGCTGCACCAGGAACCCGTGGATCTTCGGATCGGTGTTCAGCCGCTCCACCACCTTGAGCAGCTCGGCCTCGCTCGTCTCGGCGGGGAGGCGCACCGTCTCCGAGTGCATGCCGGCCTCTTCGCACGCTTTCCCCTTGGCCTTCACGTAGAACGTGCTGGCCGGATCCTCGCCGACGATCACGACCGCGAGGCCGGGCTTCTTCCCGCTGCTGCTGTAACGCTTCACCGCTTCGGCGACCTCCGCGCGGATCGCGTCGGCCAGTGGCACACCATCGAGAATACGGGCGCTCATCGTGCGTAATCCACTGATCTCGTCTCCCGGATGACGACTACCTTGATCTGCCCTGGATACTGCAGCTCGTGCTCGATCTTCCGGGCGATGGTCTCGGAGAGCTGGGCCGCGGCCCCGTCGTCGATCCGCTCCGGCGTCACCACCACGCGCACCTCCCGGCCCGCCTGGATGACGTTGCTCTTCTCGACGCCGGGGAACGCGTTGGCGATCTCCTCGAGCCGCGTGAGCCGCTTGACGTAGGTCTCGAACGCCTCGCGCCGGGCCCCCGGCCGGGCGCCGCTGATCGCGTCGGCCGCCTGCACCAGCACCGACTCGGCGCTCTCATGCGGCACGTCGTCGTGGTGGGCCTGGATGCAGTTGATCACCGGTCCGCTCTCGCCGTAGCGCCGCGCCACCTCGACGCCCAGCTCGACGTGGGTGCCCTCGTTCTCGTGCGTCAGGACCTTGCCCACGTCGTGCAGCAGGCCGCCGCGCTTGGCCAGCGCCACGTCGAGATGCAGCTCCGCCGCCATCATCCCTGCGAGCCAGGCCACTTCCTTCGAGTGGTCATAGATGTTCTGGCCGTAGGACGTCCGGTAGCGCATCCGGCCGATGAGCTTGATCATCTCGGGGTGGAGCCCGTGGATGCCCGTGTCGTAGGCCGCCTGCTCGCCCAGCTCGACGAGCTGGCCCTCGAGCTCCTTCTGGGCCTTGAGCACGATCTCCTCGATCCGGCCCGGATGGATCCGGCCGTCCTGGATCAGCGCTTCGAGCGAGCGCCGGGCCACCTCGCGCCGGATCGGGTCGAAGCAGCTCACGCTCACGGTATCGGGGGTGTCGTCGATGATGACGTCGACGCCGGTGGCGGTCTCGAAGGCCCGGATGTTCCGGCCCTCGCGACCGATGATGCGGCCTTTCATTTCTTCGCTGGGAAGCGCCACGGCCGCGACCGTGCTCTCGGCCGTGTGCTCGGCGGCCAGCCGCTGGATGGCCATCGAGATGATCCGTCGCGCGTCGCGCTCGGCCCCGCGCTTGGCCTGCTCCTTGATGTCGCGCGCGAGCGCCTGCGCCTGGGTCCGGGCCTCGTCCTCCACCCGCTGGAGGATCTCACGGCGGGCGTCCTCGGCGCTCAGGCCGGCGATCCGCTCGAGCTTCACGCGCTGCTCCTGCGCCAGGCGGTCGGCCTCGCCCTCGCGCGCCCGGAGCGCCTGCTCGCGCCCGGCGAGCGTCTCGTCGCGCTTGGCGAGCGCGCGGTCCCGGGTCTCGAGCTCCTCGATCTTCCGTTCCTGGGCCCGGGCGCGCTCGTCGGCCCGGCGCTCGAGCCGCTCCCACTCCTCCCGCCGCCGCAGCACCTCGCGGTCGAGGTCCTCGCGCTGCTTGAGCGCCTCCATCTTGGCCGCCACCAGCACCTCGTGCTTCCCGGCCTCGCCCTCGCGCACCGCTTCCGCGCGGATCCGCTCGGCCTCGTTCCGGGCGGCGCCCACGATGCCGGTGCCGGCCGTGCGCTGGCGGTGCGTGTTCACGGCGATCGCCACCAGGGCAACGATCAAGCCGGCCACCACGCCCACCAGGGCGGGCAGCAGGAGGGTCTGGGGCATCGGGTTCTCCGCTAGGAGGCGACCGACCGGGTGCCGCGCTTGGACGGCGGCAGCAGGCGGGCGTATTCGTCGGCCATCTGGGCGAGCCGGTCCGCGATCTGGCGGTCCCCGCGGCGGGCCTGGAACAGCTCGTCGGTGATCGACAGCGCGGCCAGGATGGCCGCCTTGTGGGTCTCGACCATGGGCAGCGAGTCGCGCACCCGCTTGAGGGCGGCGTCGAGGTACGTCGCGACCTCGCGGGTGTACTCGGGCGGCAGCTCCGAGCGGACGGTGAACTCCTCGCCGCCGATGGTCACCTTGACCGCGTTCTTGGCCTGGCTCATGCCGCCGTCCCTCCGCCGTGCTGCTCCAGGAACGCCAGCCGGGCGGCGAGCACCCGGAGCCGCTCCTTGGCGCCGTCGATCCTGAGGCGGAGCGACTGGTTCTCGGTCTCCAGCTCGATGACCCGCTGGCGCGATTCCTTGAGCTCGGTGCCGGCGACGACGCCGCCGCTCGCCTGCGCTTCCTTCAGCTCGGCCTCGGCCTTGAGGCTCCGCCGGCGCCAGGCGGCCAGCTCCTCGGTGAGACTGGTGAGGATCCGCTCGAGCTCGGCCAGGGCCGGCAGATCGGGTCGCTCGTAGGTGTATGCCACGGTCACTCTCCGGTGCGGGACCCGCCGTCCCGCCGCTGGATGCCCAGGACCCGCTTGAGCGCGGCCAGGAGCGCGGCTTCCTGCTCGTCCACCTCGGCGTCGCGGAGCGTCCGGTCCGGGGCGCGGAAGGTGAGGCGGAACGCCACGCTCCGGGTGCCCGCCGGCAGCTCGGGTCCCCGGTAGTCGCTCTCCACATCCACCCGCTCGAGCAGTGGACCGCCCGTCTCCCGCAGCGACTGCTCCACCTGCCGTGCTTCGACGCCCTCGGGGAGGAGGAGCGCGAGGACCCGCTCGGACGACGGTGTCGTGGGCAACGGCGCGAAGGGGGCCGGACGGCGGGGCGCCGCGTCGACGAGCAGCTCGAAGCCGAAGAGCGGCGCGGCCCAGGGCGGCGCGTCGGCGGCGAGCGGGCCGCCCTCGCCAACCAGCCGGCCCGCGCGGTCCCGGACCACCCAGGCCTGCCCTTCAACCTGCACTTCGGCTCCCGGAATCGCCAGAGCGACCGCGGCCTCCAGCCGGCCCTTCAGGTCCCACGGATCGAACGGCGCCCGCCCCGTCCCGGTCCAGTGCTCGGGCTCGCGCCGGCCGGTGAGCACGGCGGCCACCCGGCGCTCCTCGACCGGCCGCTCCCCAGGCGCGCCGGCGATGAAGGTGGTGCCGATCTCGAACAGCCGCACGTCGGCCACCCGGTTGGCCCAGTTGGCTTCGACCAGCCGGACCAATCCGGGGAGCAGGCGCCGCCGGAGCCAAGCGTCGTCGGCCGCCAGCGGATTGAGCAGGCGGACGCTGTCGGACCCGTGCGCCGGGCCCATCGGCAGGCTCACGACCTCGTAGAAGCCCTGGGCCACGAGGCCGCGGCGGACCGCGGCGCTGGCGGCCTCCTCCGGCGCGTCCGGCAGCGTGCCCACCCGGAAGGGCCGGAGGTCGGACGGGAACGCGTCGTACCCGTGCAGCCGGGCGACCTCCTCGACCAGGTCGATCTCGCGCTGGAGATCGGGCCGCCAGCCGGGCACGTCCACCGCGATCCGGCCGTCGTCCGGCTTGCTCACCACCGTGGCGCCGATGGCGACGAGATACTGCTCGATCGCGTGCCACGGCAGCTCGACCCCGAGTACTTGGGCCACCCGCGCGGGCCGGAGGAAGATCCGCGGGGGATGGGTCGGCGCGGGCCACAGGTCGAGCGGCGCCCCGTCCAGCGTGCCGCCCGCGGTCGCCAGCACCAGCTCGATGCAGCGCCGCATCGCCGCCTCGCCACCCCAGCGGTCGATCTGCCGCTCGAACCGGTAGCTCGCCTCGGTGCTGAGGTTGAGATCGCGGCGGGTGCGGCGGGTCCGGGTCGGGTCCCACCACGCCGCCTCGAGCAGAATGTCGCGGCTCTCGGCGCCGACCTCGGTGCCGGCGCCGCCCATGATGCCCGCGATGCCGATCACGCCGCCGGCGTCGGCAATCGCCACGGCTTCTCCGGTGAGCGGCCGTTCGACGTCATCCAGGGTGACGACCCGCTCGCCGGCCCGGGCGCGGCGCACGGTGAGCGCCCCGCCCTTGAGCTTGGCGAGGTCGTAGGCGTGCATCGGCTGGTTGAGCTCGAACATGACGTAGTTGGTGGCGTCCACCACGTTGTTGATCGAGCGGACGCCGACCGACTCGAGTCGGCGCCGGAGCCACGCCGGCGACGGGCCCACAGCGGCGCCACGGATCACGGCCGCATGGAAGCGCGGGCACGACTCGACGTCCTCGATCGTGACCCGCACGCCGCCGACCGTGTCGCTCGCGCCGGCCTGGCGCGCGGGCGGCACGTCGATCGACTCGGCGCCCGGAATCTGCGGCAGGCGGAACGGCGTGCCGTACGAGGCCGACAGCTCGCGGGCCACGCCCTTGTGGCCGAGCAGGTCGGGGCGGTTGGGGGTGACGTCGACGACCAGCCGGGTATCGCCGAGCTGCAGCACGTCGAGCAGCCGCGTTCCCGGCGGGGCGTCGGTCTCGAGCTCGAGGATGCCGTCGTGCTCCTCGCCGAGGCCGAGCTCGCGCGCCGAGCAGAGCATGCCCTGGCTCACGACGCCGCGGATGGGACGCGGCTCGATCCGGAAGCCCTTGGGGCCGGGCATCTGGGTGCCCAGCCGGGCGAAGGGATAGCGCTTCCCCGCCGTGACGTTGGGCGCGCCGCAGACGACCTCGAGCGGCGTGCCGCTGCCGTCGTCCACCCGGGTGAGGCGGACCTTGGTGGCCTTGGGATCGGGATGCGGCCCGACCTCCAGCACGCGGCCGACCACGAACGGCGCCAGCTCGGCGTGCAGCGGCTCGACGGCGTCGACCGGCGCGCCGAGCATCGTGAGACGGGCGGTGACGTCGGCCGGGTCGAGCTCCCGGCGGAGAAAGTCCTGGAGCCAGCGGAGGGAGATGTTCATGCGTCCCCGACCCCCGGCCGCCCCACCTGCTCCAGAAACCGCATGTCCCCGCCGAGCAGCAGGCGGATGTCCGGCACTCCGTAGCGCAGCAGCGCGATCCGGTGCGGCCCCATCCCGAAGGCCCACCCGGTGTAGCGCTCCGGATCGAGGCCCACGTTCTCGAGCACCGCCTCGTGGACCATCCCGCAGCCGAGGATTTCCATCCACCCGGTGCCCTTGCACGCCGGGCAGCCGCTGCCGTGGCAGAGCTGGCACTCGACGTCCATCTCGGCCGACGGCTCGGTGAACGGGAAGAACGACGGCCGGAACCGGGTCTTCGTCGTCGGCGCGAAGAACCGGCGGGCGAAGTGGGTGAGGGTCGCCTTCAGGTCCACGAAGGAGATCCCCTCGTCCACCGCGAGCCCCTCGATCTGGGAGAAGGCCGGCAGATGCGAGGCGTCCATCGCGTCGTTGCGGTAGACCATGCCCGGGATCACGACTCGCACCGGCGGCGGCACGGCGAGCATCGTGCGGATCTGCACCGGCGACGTGTGGGTGCGGAGCAGCAGCCGGCCGCCCGGCTCGCCCTCGGCCGGCGCGGCGTCGAGGTAGAGCGTGTCGTGCATGTCCATGGCCGGATGGTCGGCCGGGAAGTTGAGCGCGAGGAAGTTGAACCACTCGGTCTCGACCTCGGGCCCGGTGGCGATGGCGAAGCCGAGCTCGCGGAAGATGCCGACGATCTCGTCCACTACCTTCGTCACCGGGTGCTCGGCGCCGACCCAGCGCCCGCGGCCGGGCATGGTGAGATCGACGCCGGCCGCCTCGCGGCGGCGCCGCTCCACCTCGAGGGCCGCGGCCCGCGCCTCGAACGCCGCCTCGAACCGGGCCTTGAGTCGGTTGAGCGCGGCACCGTAGCCCTTTCGCTCCTCGACCGGCCGCGTGGCCAGCGTCTTGAGCGCGGCCGTGAGCACGCCGCTCTTCCGGCCCAGGACCGCGGTACGCTCCGCCTCGAGGCCGTCGGTCCCGAGGCTCGGGACGGCGTCCAGGCGCGGCAGCAGCGCGTCGAGATCGGAATAGCCGGTGGGTTCGGGCATCATGGGGTCGGCGTGGTCGGTCGGGGTGCCCAGTGGATTGCGAATGTATGCCAGCTCGATTCGAACGTGAACCATCAACCCGTGCCGCCCCACGTCCCCACGCGTCGATGGGGCCGCCCGCCGAGCGCGAACGGCCCCATCGGGCGTGTCTCGGGTGCCGGCGACGCTACTGGTTGTTCTTGGCCACCTCGGCCAGCCGGCCGAAGGCGTCCGCGTCCCGCACGGCCAGGTCGGCGAGCACTTTCCGGTTGATCTCGACGCCACCCTTCTTGAGTCCCGCCACCAGCCGGCTGTAGCTCAGGCCGTGGATCCGGGCCGCCGCGTTGATGCGGGTGATCCAGAGCGCGCGGAACTCGCCCTTCTTCTTGCGCCGGTCGCGGTAGGCATACCGCATGGCGCGCTCGGCGGTCTCCTTGGCGGCCTTGTACAGCTTGCTCCGGCCGCCGCGGGCACCCTTGGCGGCCTCCATGATCTTCTTCTTCCGGGCGTGGTGGGCCACACCATTCTTGACGCGAGGCATGGGGGCTCCTTAGGCCTGGAGGAGGCGGCTGACGCGCGGGAAATCGGCCGAGCTCACGAGGTCGCCCTTCTTGAGCCGGTTCTTCCGCTTGCGCGTCTTCTTGGTGAGGATGTGGCTGTGGTTGGCGTGCCAACGCTTCAGCTTGCCACTCCCCGTCGTCTTGAAGCGCTTCATCGCGGCGCGCTTCGTCTTCTGCTTCGGCATGGTACTCCCGTGGTGGCGACGGAGCGCAGGGGGGCTCTCCGTCTACTCCGTCGTCTCCGTCGTCCTACTTGGGGGCGAGGACCATCGTCATGTTGCGCCCTTCCAGCTTCGCGTCGGCCTCGATCTTCCCGACGTCCGCCAGGCTCGCGGCCACGCGATCCAGCACGGCCTTGCCCAGCTCGAGGTGGGCGATCTGCCGCCCGCGGAACATCATCGTCACCTTCACCTTGTTCCCGTCTCCGAGGAATTCCCGCGCGTGGCGGGTCTTGAAGTCGAAGTCGTGGTCGTCGATGCCGGGACGGTACTTCACTTCCTTGAGCTGAATCACGTGCTGCTTCTTCTTCGCTGCCCGGGCCGCCTTGGCCTCCTCGAACTTGAACTTCCCGTAGTCCATGATCTTGACGACGGGCGGGCGGGCGGTCGGCGCCACCTCCACGAGGTCGAGCCCGCGTTCCACCGCGGCGGCGAGCGCCTCTTCGATCGGCAACACACCAAGCTGTTCGCCCGTGGCCGTGATCACCCGCACCGGGCTGATGCGGATCATGCGATTGACGCGGACTCGCTTGTCGCGGTCGTTCGTGGACAGTGGGCGTGCCTCCCTGAGGCCAAAAAGAAAACGGGCACCCTGCCGAGAATTCCGGGTGCCCGCGATGCCACGAGCCGGGGCGGCCACAGGGGCCCGCCATCGGCGGCGATACCGGGACCCGGACGCGCTGCGGCACCGAGGCCGGCAGGCTGAGGGTGGGGGAGTCTCCTCCCCGCTTCTACGAGGTGGGCAAGCTAGCGGGGATGGGGCTAAGTGTCAACGACGGTGCCCTTTGTCATCCCACGGGTACCGGTGCCCGGAGGACGTCCCCGAGTCCGAACCCCTTGCCCTCCGCCACCAGCACCCCGCTGGCGATCCCGGGGTCGTGCTCGAACACCAGCCGCCACCCGCCCTCCGCCGCGTCCCGGAGCAGCGCCCGCTTGCTCTCGAGGGTCCGGAGCGGCTCCAGGTCGTACCCCATGATCCAGGGCAGCGGCAGGTGGGCCGCCGTCGGGATGAGGTCCGCGATGAACGCCGCCGTCTCCCCGCGGTCCCGCACCAGGACCGACTGGTGCCACGGTACGTGTCCCGGCGTGAGCCGAACCGAGATCCCCGGCAGCACCTCGCCGTCGCCCTCCAGCAGCCGCCAGCGGCCCGCCGCCGCGATC
>DASSYY010000220.1:0-3592 GCA_035703025.1 Gemmatimonadales bacterium
CGGCAAGGTCGCATACTGGCAGGCGATCGAGTCCGGGGACCGGTCGCTCGCCGCCGACATCGCCAGCCGCCTGTCCCCGTGCGGCCAGCCCGCGGGACGCCACCCCACTCCGAGGCACCCATGATCACGCTGAACGTCAACGGGCGCGACCTCAAGGCCGACGTCGAGCCCGATACCCCGCTCCTCTGGGCCCTGCGCGACGGGCTCGGCCTCACCGGCACGAAGTTCGGCTGCGGCATGGCCCAGTGCGGCGCCTGCACCGTCCACCTCGACGGCGAGCCGATCCGCTCCTGCGTCACACCCGTGAGCGCCGTCGGCTCCAAGAAGGTCACCACCATCGAAGGCCTCTCCGCCGACGGCACCCATCCGGTGCAGCGCGCCTGGGAGGCCGAGCAGGTGCCGCAGTGCGGCTACTGCCAGAGCGGGCAGCTCATGTCCGCCGCGGCCCTCCTTGCCAGGAACCCCAAGCCGAGCGACGACGACATCGACAAGGCGATGGCGGGGAACATCTGCCGCTGCGGCACGTACCAGCGCATTCGGAAGGCGATCCACACCGCCGCCGAGGGAGGTGCCGCATGACCGCCATTGGCGACACTACTCGCGACGTCACCCGCCGCGATTTCATCCGCGTGGGCGCAACCGCCGGTGCGGCCCTCACGCTGGCGTTCTACCTCCCCGGCTGCGGCCCGGCCGAGACCGCCGGGAAGGGCGCGAAGGCGGCCGCGGCAGGACCCGCTTTCGAGCCGAATGCCTTCCTCCGGATCGGGCACGACGGCTCGGTCACGGTGATCTCCAAGCACCTCGAGATGGGACAGGGGAGCTACACCGGCCTGGCCACGATCGTCGCCGAGGAGCTCGACGCCGATTGGAGCCGGGTGAAGGTCGAGGGCGCGCCGGCGGACGCGAAGCGCTACGCCAACACCCAGTGGGGCGGAGCGCAGGGCACCGGCGGCAGCAGCGCCATCGCCAACTCGTGGGAGCAGCTGCGGAAGGCAGGCGCCACCGCCCGCGCCATGCTGGTCGCCGCCGCGGCGGCCGAGTGGAAGGTGCCGGCCGGCGAGATCACGGTGGCGAACGGCGTCGTGCGCCACGCGGGCTCGAAGCGCGAGGCCGGCTTCGGGGAGCTCGCGCCCAAGGCGTCCGCCGTCGCCCCGCCGGCGGACGTGACGCTCAAGGACCCCAAGACCTTCACGTACATCGGCCGGTCCGAGCGGCTGCCGCGGACCGACGTCGCCGAGAAGGTGCGCGGCGCCGCGACGTTCACCCAGGACGTGCAGCTCGATGGGATGCTGACCGCGGTGGTGGCGCATTCGCCGCTCTTCGGGGGCACCGTGAAGCGCTTCGACGCCGCCAAGGCCAAGGCCGTGCCCGGCGTGGTGGACGTGGTGCAGATCCCGACCGGCGTCGCCGTGCTGGCGAAGAGCTTCTGGGCGGCCAAGAAAGGCCGGGACGCGCTGCAGGTGGAGTGGGACGACTCCAAGGCGGTCACCGTGGGCTCCGCGGAGCTCTCGGCGCAATACGCCGACCTGGCGGGGAAGCCGGGCAAGGTGGCGCGGAAGGACGGCAACCCGGAAGCGGCGCTCCGTGGCGCCGCGAAGGTGGTCGAGGCCACCTACGAGTTTCCCTTCCTCTGCCATGCCGCGCTCGAGCCGCTCAACTGCGTGGTGCGGATCGACCGCGAGGGCTGCGAGATCTGGAACGGCGAGCAGATGCAGACCGCCGACCAGGCCGCCGTGGCCGCCCTGCTCGGCCTCAAGCCGGAGCAGGTGACGCTGCACATGCTCTACGCCGGCGGAAGCTTCGGCCGCCGCGCCAACCCGAAGGCGGACTACGTGCTCGAGGCCGTGAGCATCGCCAAGGCGATCGACGGCCGGGCGCCGGTCAAGATGGTCTGGACCCGCGAGGACGACATGCGGGCGGGCTGGTACCGCCCGGCGTACGTCCACCGGGTGCGCGCCGGGCTCGACCGCGCCGGCAAGCCCGTGGCGTGGGAGCAGCGGATCGTCGGACAGTCCATCCTGCTGGGGACGCCGTTCGAGGCGTTCGCGGTGAAGGACGGGATCGATTTCAGCTCCATTGAGGGCGTCGTCGACCTGCCCTACAGGATGCCGGCGATCCAGGTCGAGCTGCACACCACCGATCCGGGGGTTCCGGTGCAGTGGTGGCGGTCCGTCGGCCACACCCACACCGGGTACGCGACCGAAGTCTTCGTGGACGAGCTGGCGGCCGCGGCGAAGAAGGATCCGTTCGCGTTCCGCCGCTCGCTCTTGGCCGGCAGCCCGCGCCACCTGGGCGTGCTCGAGCTGGCGGCGGAGAAGGCGGGCTGGGGCAAGCCGCTGCCGGCCGGCCGCGGGCGGGGGATCGCCGTGCACAAGTCGTTCGAGTCGTACGTCGCCCAGGTGGCCGAGGTCTCGCTCAACTCGGACGGGACGGTGAAGGTGCACCGGGTGGTGTGCGCGGTCGACTGCGGCATCGCGGTGAACCCCGACGTGATCCGGGCACAGATGGAGGGCGGCATCGCCTTCGGGCTCAGCGCCGCGCTCTACGGCGAGGTGACGCTCGACAAGGGCGTGGTGCAGCAGACCAACTTCCACCAGTACAAGCAGCTCCGGATGCCGGAGATGCCGGTGGTGGAGGTGTACATCGTCCCCTCGGCGGAGGCGCCGACCGGCGTGGGCGAGCCGGGTGTGCCGCCGATCGCGCCGGCGGTGGCCAACGCGGTCTTCTCGCTCACGGGGCAGCCGGTGCGGAAGCTGCCGATCCGGCTGCAGCGGGCGACGGCATAGGAGTGACTGCGGACTCACGTGCTGGAACAGGAGATCTACCAATGATCGCGCGCACTTGGCGCGGCGCCACCCGGGCCACCGATGCCGACGCCTACGTGGCCTACCTCCACGGCACCGGCCTCAAGGAGTACCGCGACACGCCGGGCAACCGCGGCGCATTCTGCTTCCGGCGCATCGCCGGCGACAAGGCGGAGTTCGTCACCCTGTCGTTCTGGGAATCGGAGGCCGCCATCAAGGCCTTCGCCGGCGAGGACATCAGTCGGGCGGTCTACTATCCCGAGGACGACCGGTTCCTGGTGGACCGGGGCCCGGTGGTGGAGCACTTCGAGGTGGTGTTCGCGAGCGTGCCCGCCATCGACGAGTCAACGGCCGACAGGCCTGGCTGACTACGAGAAAGTGAGAGGGAGAGGATGCCGCGATTCGGCGTGCTGGGATCGGGCGAGGTGGGCCAGGTGCTGGCCAAGGGTCTCAAGGACCACGGCTACGAAGTGAGAATCGGGAGCCGGACCCCGGCCAAGCTGGCTGAGTACTCGAAGGAGACCGGGATCTCGGCAGGCACCTTCGCCGAGGTGGGGCGCTGGGGCGAAGCGCTGGTGCTCTCAGTGAAGGGCGACGCCGCCGAGCAGGTGCTCGGCATGGTAGGCCGGGATCAGGTCGCCGGCAAGCTCGTCATCGACACGACCAATCCCCTCACGGGCGATGCGCCCGAGCAGGGCGTCCTGCGGTCGTTCACCAGACCGAACGAGTCGCTGATGGAGCGACTGCAGCGCGCCTTCCCCGAGGGGCGCTTCGTCAAGGCGTTCAGC
>DASSYY010000302.1:0-7008 GCA_035703025.1 Gemmatimonadales bacterium
AACCGCTCCCCTGGTCCGCCAGCATCAAGCCGTACGTCTTGAGCGCGGTGAGCAGCACCAGCGCGTCGCCGCTGTAGGGCGCGAGGGAGAAGCCGGCCTTGAGCCGCGCCCGGGTGCCGTAGGGCGGCAACGACGCATCCGCGTATTGGCCGCAGTGGCCGGCCGGCGCCACGTACGCCCGGCGAACATGCGGCACGGTGAACCGCAGCGCGTGGCGAATCGCCCCCGAGGCGACCTCGTCGTAGCGCAGCAGGCCGGGAAGAATCGGGAGGCCGGCCGCGTCGGCCGACGTCCATCCCGCGGGCCGGGTGGCGTTCACGGTCAGGTCCCACCGCGCCGAGGAGCTCACCCGGAACCCGCTGGCCGTGCGTACCGCGTTGTAGAGCTCGTAGAGCACGCACTCGCCCTGCCGCACCACCAGGACGTGGCGGTCGCCGGAGGCCGGGTCGGGATCGGCGGCGCTGCCGCCCTCGATCGGCGCATTCAACGGGATCGGCATCGGGCCCGGATCGCTCTCGTCGCCGTAGTCCGCGCCGTCGGTGCCATACTCGATGGTCACCGAGGGCTGGTCGGATGGGACGACGGTGAAGGGAATGCCGTAGTACTCCTCGGTCGTTCCGAGGTCCAGATGCAGGGCGTTCCCCGGCGACATGACGCTCAGGAGCGCGGCCGAGTTGGCAGCCACTGGGTCCGCACTGACGTCGCGGTTCCAGGGGTTGTCGTTGGGAAAGATCTGGCAGCCGCCCAGGCTCGCGGCCGCTCCCGGCACCGGCGGGGACGGGGGTGGCGAGGTCGGGCCAGGCGCCCCGCCCGGGCCGGCCGGATCACCGCCGGAGGCACTGCAGCCTGCAAGGAGGAGCGCCAGCAGCGTCCGCCGGTAATTCATGGAAGTCCTCGCGCCGTTAGAGGCTAGCTCGAGACTGCAAGAGTTGTCGCGGGGGCACTCGGGGAGGGGGCAAGATCCATGCACTCCCGGCGGCCGCTGGCGCAAGCGCCGGCAGCCCGTAATTTCCGGTGCCGGTCCCATCCGCCCACAGGAGGCACTCATGGACGAGCAGGTCGACCACCCGTCGAACACGCGCGAATTCATGGCGATGTGGAACAGCGTCACCGCGGACCACCTGACGCACAAGCTGACGGGGGTCTTGCGGGGGCTCTCCGCCCGCCTGCCGGATGCGCCGCCGCTCGACGAGGCCCAGGCGGCCGCGCTCTCCGCCCTGTTGATCCGAGCCTTTCAGGTCTCGGCATCGCCCGAAGGCGGAGTCCACGCCGCGGTCCAGTTCCTCGCCGAGTACGGAGCCGACGCGCACGCGTGACCCGCGCCGGCCCACATCCCCGGGATCTCACGATCTCGCTTCCCGCCTGGGTGGACGAGGTGGTCCAGTGGGACCACTGCTACGCCGATGACGCCGAGCGCGTCGGGCTCGCGATCACCCTGTCGCGGGAGAACGTCGAGCGCCGCACCGGTGGGCCGTTCGGCGCCGCGGTGTTCGACTCGGCCACGGGCGCGCTGCTAGGCGTCGGGGTGAACTGCGTCGAGCGGCTGGGCAACGCGGTGCTGCACGGCGAGGTGGTGGCGATCATGTTCGCTCAGCAGCGGGCCGGCTCGTTCACGCTGGGCGGTCCGGGTGCGCCGCCCCGCGAGCTGGTGAGCTCCTGCGAGCCGTGCGCCATGTGCCTGGGCGCCACGCTCTGGAGCGGCGTCCACCGCCTGGTCTACGCGGCCAGCCGGGAGGACGCCACCGCGCTCGACTTCGACGAGGGCCCCGTCTTCCCGGAGTCGTACGCCTACCTCGAGCGGCGGGGGATCCGAATCGATCGCGAGATCGGGCGCGCGGAGGCTGCGGCCGTGCTGCGCCTGTACCGCGACCGCGGCGGCCTCATCTACAACCGGTGAAGCCGCCGCCGGAGTGTGACTGATGGCGCTCGAACACGGACGCGCCCCGGGCAGCTTCGCGGCCGCCGTCAACTGGATGGGCGGCCTGACCCTGCTGTTGTTCTGGGCGCCCGTCGTGGGGCCGCTCGTCGCCGGCCTGGTGGGCGGCGTCAAGGCGGGCACGGTCGGTCGCGCGGTGGCCGCGGTGTTCGTCCCGGCGGTCCTGACGGGCGCGCTGGCCGCGGGCGGAGTGACCTACCTCGCCGACTGGTTCCCCTGGGGCCTGCTCGCCGGGCTCGGGGTTGTGGTGATCTGCCTCCTGAACGTCGTCCCCCTCTTTGCCGGCGCCGTCGCCGGCGCTGTGCTCGCGCCGCTGTTTCATCGCGCGCCGCCGGCAACCGGCCCGCGCGGCAAGGCGTAGGGCCAGCTCCCTCCCTGACAAGGCCCGGTCGCCTGATGGCCCACACAGCCTTCGCCCCGCTGCGTTTCGTGCTGCTCGTGCTGGCCGCTGCCGCGGGGTCGAGCTGCGGCTCCACGGCGGCCGAGCCTGCGCCCGATCCCACGCTCCGGATCCTGTTCATCGGCAACAGTCTCACCTACGCCAACAACCTGCCGGCGCTGGTCGAGGATCTGGCCCGGAGTGATCCCAGCCGTGAGATCGTCGTCTCGTCCGTGGCGTACGGGGGCTACAGCCTCGGCGACCACTGGCTGCGGGGCGATGCCCAGCGGGCGATCGCGAGCGCCCGGTGGGACTTCGTCGTGCTTCAGCAGGGACCCTCCGCGCTGCCGGAGAGCCGGGCGCTGCTGATCGAGGACGTGAAGCGGTTCGCCGGCGAGATCCGGAAGGTCGGCGGCCGGCCGGCGATCTACATGGTCTGGCCGGAAATGAGCCGGGAGTCGGCGTGGGACGACGTGACCGCCTCGTATACCGCCGCCGCCGAGGCGGTGGACGGGCTGCTGCTGCCGGCCGGAGAGGCCCTGCGCGCGGTGCGGGCCGCCGCCCCCTCGATCGAGCTGTTCGATACCGATCAGTTCCATCCCTCACCGGCGGGCTCCTATGCCGCGGCGCTCGTGATCTATGCCCGGATGGCCCAGGTCTCGCCGCTCGGCCTCACCGCCCAGGCGGGCGGCTCGACGCTTCCCGCCTCGACGGTGGCCGCCCTCGAGGCCGGCGCCAACGCCGCCATCGCCGGGGTGGGCGGCAACTGATCCGGGGAGGGGGACCTTGCCTGCCGGCCTCGACCACGATTTCATCCACGCGTGGCGGCGACATCTGGCGGCGCGCTCTCCCTCCATCGCTGACGAGGCTTCGATGCGGAACCTGTTCGCCCTGCTGGCCCTGATCGGTCTCGCCGGGATCGCACTCGGCGTGCTCACCATCGTGCGTGCGGCGCCGGGACAGGCGGGCCCCCTCGGCTTCGCCTACGAGAACTACGGCGGCCCCGGGTCCATGCTCGCCGGCGCGATGTTGCTGGCTACGAGCCTTTACCTCCGGGCCGTCTGGCAGGGCAGGGACTGAGCGCGGGCCCGCCCGTGGTCTTCCTCGAGCAGATCGCCCGCACCCTGAACGAATTCCGCGCCCAGCACCGCCGGCGGCTGCTGCCGTTCCTCGCGCCGGCCGTCGAGCGGCGGCGCCCGCGCCTGGCCGCGGAAGACTACGCCGCCCGCCATTCCATCGAGCACACGTTGGATCGCAAGGCCGACCTGCGCCGGCTCGCCCCGTTCCGGGCGGACGCGGCGCACCGCTACGAGCAGCTGCTGAACTACGAGCTCGCGGGCCTGCGCGAGGTGGTGGCCGCGCTCGAGCACACGGCGGGCGGCCGCGAGCTGCAGGAGTGCCTGGCCGAGGCGCGGGAGGAGATCGAGCGGCTCGAGATCGAGGTGGCGTGGTGCGCCTCGCTGGCGCCCCGGTGGCCGACGATCGCGGAGCGCTGAGGCGCGAGGTCGGGCAGCTGGTGGGGCTCGTCCTGCTGGTGGACGGCGTCTTCATCGCGGCATACGCCGCCCTGGGTGTCGCGGCGGCGTCGGCGCAGGTCCGGCTCGGCTACCTCGTCGCCTGGACGGTCGCGACGCTGGCGGTGGTGCTGCGGGGGCTGGGGCGGGTGAGGGCGGCACGCGTCCGGCTGCGGCGGGGGGCGGCAGCGAAGGGGGCATGACTTCGTGAAGGAGCGTGACTACTTGACGGTACCTTAATTGACCGATTAATTAAGGCATGCCCGCCCTCCCCGGCTCCGCCGACCCCACCCGACGCGACCAGATCCTCGATGCCGCCGAACGCCTGTTCGCCGCCCAGGGGTTCGCGCGCACCACGATCAAGCAGATCGGCCGGGATGCCGGCGTGAACAGCGCGCTCCTCTACTACTACTTCACCGACAAGGACCAGCTCTACCGCGAGGTGCTGCAGCGCTTCGTCGCCCGGCTGGTGTCTCTGACGATGCAGGGGAGCGCGGGCGCCGCGCCGCCGGACGCCCGCCTGCGCGCGTTCGTGGAGGCCCAGGCCGAAACCCTGGTCGAGCACCCGCACGCGCCCCGGCTCCTGGTGCGCGAGATGATCGATTACGACGCCGCCCACGCCGTCGAGCAGATCCAGCATCTCTCGGTGACCGGCTTCCGGCGGCTGTGCGAGCTGATCGAGGAAGGCCAGCGGGCCGGACTGTTTCGGGCCGACGTCGATCCCCGGTTCGCGGCGATCTCCACGATCGCCCAGGTGGCGTACTTCCTGGTCGCCCGCCCGGCCGTGCGGATCCTGCTCGGGCAGGGTCCGGAGGGCCCGTCGCCGGAGGTGGTGCGCGCCTTCGGGCGCCACGCGGCCGATTTCGCCGTCGCCGCGCTGGCTGCGCCTGCCGTGAGACGCAGTCCCAGGCGACGGGCCGCCCGCTCCCGGCGGAGACCCGAGTGATCCGCCGCCGCGGGCTCCTGCTGGTCCTGGCGGTCGCCGCCTGTCACCGGGGCGGCGATGACGTGGTGCGGGCCACGGGCACGATCGAAGTCCGGGAAGTCGACGTGTCCCCGCTGGTGGCTGCGCGCGTGGTGCGCGTGCTGGTGGACGACGGCCAGGCCGTGCGGACCGGCGATACTCTCGCGACGCTGCTCCAGTCCACCACCCGCGCCGACATTGCGCAGGCCGAGGCGCGCGTCGGCGCCGCGGAGGCGTCGCTCCGCGAGGCGGTCGCCGGCGCCCGCCCGCGGGAGATCGAGCGGGCCGGCGCCGACCTCCGGGTCGCCGAGGCGGAGGCTGCCCGGGCCACCCGCGACCTCGAGCGCCTGCGCCCCCTGGCGGACAGCGGTACCGTGAGCCGGCAGACCTTCGACGCCGCCCGCGCCGAGGCCGAGGCGGCGGTCGGCCGTCGCGACGCGGCGCGCGAGGCGCTCGAGCTGCTGCGCGAAGGCACCCGGCGCGAGCGGGTGCAGGCCGCGCGTGCCGAGGTGGCCAGCGCAAAGGCGGCGCTGTCCGCGACCCGCGCCGTGGCGGGCGATCTCGTGCTCACGGCCCCGGTCGACGGCCTCGTCATCTCGCGGAACGCCGAGCCCGGCGAGATGCTGGGCGCCGGGCAGTCCGTCCTCACGCTGGGCGAGACCGCGGCGCCGTTCATCCGGGTGTACGTGCCCACGCGGCAGCTCCCAGCCGTGCACCAGGGCCAGCGCGCGCTCGCCCGGCTGGACGGCTACCCCGACCATCCGATCGCGGGCCAGGTGACCGCCATCAGTCCCGAGGCCGAGTTCACGCCGCGGATCGCGCTGACCGAGAAGGAGCGTGCCGATCTGGTGTTCGGCGTGAAGGTCGCGCTCACCGATACCACCGGCCTCCTCCGGCCCGGTCTTCCAGCCACGGTCGAGTTCGCCCGGACGACATCCCAATGAGCGGCCCCCGCGTGCCGCCGGGCGCCGGTCCCGACACCGTCGTCGCGCAGGGGCTCCGGAAGACCTTCGGCGGGTCGGTCGCCGTCGAGGGGCTCGACCTCACGATTCACCCGGGCGAGGTGTTCGGCCTGCTCGGGCCCAACGGCTCGGGCAAGACCACGACCATCCGGATGCTCTGCGGCCTCATGGCGCCCAGTGCCGGCAGTGCGACCGTGGTGGGCTTCGACATCGTGCGGGAGTCGGAGCAGATCCGGCGGCGCATCGGCTACATGTCGCAGCGCTTCGGTCTGTACGACGACCTGAGCGTCGCCGAAAACCTGACATTCTATGCCTCGATCTACGGCCTGCACGGCGCCGAGCGCCGGGCCCGCGTGAAGGAGCTCATCGACCAGCTCGGCCTCGGCGAGCGCACCAACCAGCTGGCCGGCACGCTGAGCGGCGGCTGGAAGCAGCGGCTGGCGCTGGCCTGCGCCACGGCGCACCGGCCGGCGATGCTGTTCCTCGACGAGCCCACGGCCGGCGTCGACCCGGCCTCACGCCGGCTCTTCTGGCAGCGGATCTACGCGCTGGCGGAGCAGGGAACCACCATTCTCGTCACTACCCACTACATGGACGAGGCGACCCGCTGCCAGCGGCTGGCCTTCCTCTCGCGCGGCAAGCTGATCGCAGTCGGCACCGTGCCCGAGGTGCTGGAGCACTTCCATCAGCCGACCATCGAGGACGTCTTCATCATGCTGCAGCGGCGCGACGAGGGCGCCGCCGTATGAGCGTGGTGGCGCGCCTGCGCCGCGCGCCGATCTGGGCCATGCTCTGGAAGGAGCTGGTGCAGCTCCGCCGCGACCGCCTGACGCTGGGCATGATGCTGGGGGTTCCCGCCATCCAGCTCGCCCTCTTCGGCTACGCCATCCAGACCGAGGTGCGCCACCTGCCCACGGTGGTGCTCGACGAGTCGCGCACCTCCGAGAGCCGGCGGCTGGTGGAGGTGTTCGCCAACAGCGGCAACTTCGACATCGTCGAGCACGTGCCCGACCGGGCCACGCTCGCCCGGCGGATCGAGACCGGCAGGGCGAGCGCCGCGCTGGTCGTCCCGCCGGGATATCTGCGCGACCTCAAGCGGGGCCGCGGGGCGGAGGCGCAGGTGATCGTCGACGCCGCCGACCCGCTCGCCTCGTCCGCCGCGCTCTCGGGAGCGGCCCAGGCCGGCACCGCGCGGGCCGCCGCGATCGCGCGCGCGGCCGGGGGCCCCGCTCCCGCGGTGAGCGTGCGGGTAC
>DASSYY010000357.1:0-4260 GCA_035703025.1 Gemmatimonadales bacterium
CGGGCGCCGCCGCGTCGAGCCCGCCCAGCCCGGCGCGCGCCCCCGCCCGGACGAGCAACCGGACGCGGAGGCGCCGGCCGGGCGGCGTCGCCTCGAGCCGTGAGCGTCGCCACGGGCGATCTCTCGCGGACCGTCTTCGGCCGCACCTTCCAGAATCCACTCCTTCTTGCCGCCGGCACCGCGGGGTTCGGGCGCGAGCTCGCGGGGATCATGGACCTCGATCGACTGGGCGGCCTGGTTACCAAGGCCGTGTCCCTGGCGCCGAGGGCGGGAAACTCGCCGCCGCGCGTGGCCGAGTTCCGTGGTGGAATGCTCAACTCGGTGGGGCTGGCCAATCCCGGGCTCGAGCGGGTCCGCGACGACCTCCTGCCCTGGCTGGCGCGGAACGTTACCCGCGCGCAGGTTCTCGTGAACGTCGTAGGCTTTACCATCGCCGAGTACGCCGAGGTGGTAGGCGGCCTCGACGGTGTCCCCGGCATCGCCGGGTTCGAGCTCAACCTGTCCTGTCCCAATACCAGCGCCGGCGGCATCGAGTTCGGCGCCGATGCCGAGTGCGTCCGCCGGATCGTGGCGGGCTGCCGGTCGCGGACCCGCTTGCCGCTCTCGGCCAAGCTGTCGCCGGTGCTGCCGGACATCCCGGGCATGGCCCTGGTGGCGCGGGACGCCGGGGCGGATGCGATCTCCGTGGTCAACACGCTTCCCGGCCTCCTCTTTGCGGGGGAGGGGACAACCCCTCGCCTGGGGAACGGCAACGGCGGCGTGAGCGGGCCCGCTCTGCTGCCGGTCGGCGTTCTCGCCGCCGCGCGGGTCGTCGAGCGGACCGGTGGCATGCCGGTCATCGGAGTGGGCGGGGTGCGCTCGGCGGACGATGTCCGCCAGTACCTCCGCGTGGGCGCATCGCTGGTCGGGATCGGCACGGCGGCGCTGGCCGATCCCCGGCTGCCCGAGCGGATCATTCGAGAGCTGGAGCGTGGTGATGGCTGAAGTGATTGTCGCGTTGGACCTGCCGGGCGGCTCGGAAGCGCTGCGCCTGCTCGACCGGCTGCCGGAGGCCCGGTGGGTGAAGGTGGGATCGATCCTGATGACCCGCGAAGGCCCCGACCTGGTCCGGGTGCTCACCGAGCGCGGGCTCCGGGTCTTTCTCGACCTCAAGTGGCACGACATTCCGAACACCGTGGCCGAGGCCGTGGCCTCTGCCCGGGCGCTTGGCGTGGCCATGGCCACCGTCCACACGCTGGGCGGCTCCGCCATGATGGAGGCGGCGGCCGTCGCGGCGGGGGGCCGCGTCGCTCTGGTGGGAGTGACGGTGCTGACGTCTCACGATCCCGCCGGCTACGCTCGGGCGCTGGGTCGGGCCCGGGTGGACCTGGCGGCGGAGGTGGAACGGCAGAGCGCGGAGGCCACTCGCGCCGGGCTACAGGGGGTGGTCTGCTCGCCCCAGGAGGTCGCCCGGGTGCGGGCGAAGGTCGGGGAGGAGGCGTGGATCGTCGTGCCCGGCATCCGGGGCCGGTCGGACGCTCGGGGCGACCAGGTGCGTGTGGCCACGGCCTCGGAGGCGGTTGCCGCGGGGGCCACCCATCTGGTGGTGGGCCGGCCGATCCTCCAGGCTGCCGATCCCTCGGCGGCGTTCCGCGGGCTGCTCGAGGAGGCGCAGTGCATCGGCTCCTGATCCTCGCGGGGCTGGCTCTGGCGCTGCTGTCGCCGCTGTCGGCGGCCCGCGGCCAGGATCAGCCGGGCCTGGCCGCCGCGGCCCAGCGGGCGCGGGAGGCCTGGTTCGGCCACGACGCCGCCGGACTCGTCGCGGACAGCCCGAGGCTGCTGGTGCAGTTGCCGGGGACCGACCCCTCGGTGGCGCTGGGTCCGGAGCAGGCGGCGGCGCTCCTGTCCGACTTTCTGGCCACCGCCCAGGAGGTCGAGACCACGGTCCGGGCGGCCCGGGAGGTGGAACCGGGGCGCGGCTATGTCGAGCTGCAGCGGCGCTACCGGATCACGGGCACCCAGGAGGTCCGGACCCAGAGCCTGCTCCTGGGCTACCGGCTGGCCCGGACGGGGTGGAGCCTGGTGGAGCTTCGGGTGGTGGGCTGAATCGGGCCAAACTCCCCTGCTTGCATCACTTCGCGCCCCGGGATATATTGGGCAGCTAGTCCATAACCGGCCCCGGAGAGACGCGTGAAGGTTCGTTCGAGCGTGAAGCCGATCTGCGAGCACTGCAAAGTCGTCAAGCGACAGGGCGTGGTCCGCATCATCTGCAAGCGCAATCCCAAGCACAAGCAGCGGCAAGGCTGATCATGGCGCGTATCGCAGGCGTTGACCTTCCGCGCGAGAAGCGCGTCGAAATCGCCCTCACGTACATCTACGGGATCGGCCGGCCGACCAGCAGCCGCATCCTCGGCGAAACGGGCGTGAGCCCCGACACCCGGGTCCGGGATCTCTCGGACAACGAGGTGGCCCGGCTGCGCCAGATCATCGAGCGCTCGGTCAAGGTGGAGGGTGCCCTCCGCACCGAGATCGCGATGAACATCAAGCGCCTGATGGACATCGGGAGCTACCGCGGGATCCGCCACCGGCGGGGCCTGCCGGTCCGCGGCCAGCGGACCCACACCAACGCCCGGACCAAGAAGGGTCCGCGGCGTGCCATTGCCGGCAAGAAGAAAGTGACCAAGAAGTAAATGACCGCACCCGCTCCAGCTCCCACGAAGTCGCCCAGCGCCAAGCGCGGGAAGAAGGTCGTCGAGTCCGAGGGCGTCGCCCACATCTCGGCGACGTTCAACAACCTGCTCATCACGATCACCGACATGAAGGGCAACGCCCTCGCGTGGGGATCGGCGGGCAAGGCCGGGTTCAAGGGCTCGAAGAAGTCCACGCCGTTCGCCGCCACCGTGGCGGCCGAGAACTGCGGGCGCGAGGCGATGAACCTCGGGCTCCGCCGGGTACACGTGCGCGTGCAGGGCCCGGGCAGCGGTCGCGAGTCGGCCATCCAGGCGCTGGCATCGGTCGGCCTGCGCGTCGTCTCCATCCGGGACGTCACCCCGATTCCCCACAACGGTTGCCGTCCGCCGAAGAAGCGGCGGGTCTGAGCCATGTCACGCTACGTCGGCCCCAGCTGCCGCCTCTGCCGCCGCGAAGGCACCAAGCTGTTCCTCAAGGGCACCAAGTGCCTGACCGAGAAGTGCCCGGTCGAGCGCCGTGCCTACGCCCCCGGCCAGCACGGCCAGTCGGGCGGGCGTCCGCGCAAGGCGTCGGAGTACGCCAAGCAGATGCGTGAGAAGCAGAAGGTGAAGCGGATGTACGGTCTGTCGGAGCGCCAGTTCCGGAACACCTTCGACCTGGTCACCCGCGAGCCGGGCGTCAAGGGCACCAACCTGCTGGTGGCCCTCGAGAGCCGGCTGGACAACATCGTGCACCGGATGGGCTTCGCGTCGAGCCGCAAGGCGGCCCGGCAGCTCATCGCGCACGGCCACATCGACGTCAACGGCCGCCGCGTCGACATCCCCGCCTACCGGGTCGCCCCGGGCGAGGAAGTGCGCGTCGCGCCCAGCAGCCGCGAGCTCGTGGCCGTCAAGCTGGCGCAGGAAGCCGCCTCGCGCGGCCAGCCGGTGTCGTGGCTGTCGGTGGACACCGACAAGGCGGCCGGCCGCATGACCGAGCGCCCCACGCGCGAGGCCATCCCGATCAACGCCCAGGAACAGCTCATTGTCGAGCTCTACTCGAAGTGACCATGACCATTGACCTGACCGGGTTGGTGCGCCCCCACCTCGTCGAGATGACGAAGCGGGACGACAACCCCAATGCCGCCGAATTCCGCCTCCAGCCGCTCGAGCGGGGCTTCGGCTACACGCTCGGCAATTCGCTCCGCCGGCTGCTGCTCTCCTCGCTGCGCGGCAGCGCCGTGTGGGGCTTCCGCCTGGACGGGGTGGTGCACGAGCACCAGACCGTGCAGGGCGTGCTCGAGGACGTGCACCAGGTCGTGCAGCGCCTCAAGGCGCTGACCCTGGTCCTGGCCGAAGACGTCGACGAGGCGGTGCTTCACATCCGCCGCGACGGCGCCGGGCCGGTCTATGCCCGCGACATCCAGGAGCACGGCTCGGTCACCGTGAAGAACCCGGACCACCTGCTGTTCACCCTCCAGGACGACCGCGAGGTCTCCATGGAGCTGTACGTGAACAAGGGCCGGGGCTACGTGGAGGCCGAGATGCATCCGGCCGACCGGTCGCTGCCGGTGGACCTCGTTCGCATCGACGCCATCTACAATCCGGTCCG
>DASSYY010000009.1:0-13541 GCA_035703025.1 Gemmatimonadales bacterium
CCGGTTCCGCCCGGAGTTCTTCGCCACGTACAGCGCCGCGTCCGCCTGGGCCGGCAGCAGCCTGAGCGCCCGTCCGGTTTCCGGACAGGCAGCCACCCCGAACGAGGCGCTGAGCGGCCAGGGACGCCCGTGCCAGTCCCAGGCTGTGGTGCCCAGCTTTATCCTGATCCGCTCGGCGATCCGACTGCCGACCTCCAGGTCAGCCTTCGGAAGCCAAATGGCGAATTCCTCGCCCCCGATCCGGGCGGCGACATCCCCTGCCCGCACCTGGCCCTGGATGATCCGGGCGAAGTGGATCAGCGCAGCATCGCCGGCGGGGTGGCCGAGGGTATCGTTGAGCAGCTTGAAGCGATCGAGATCGGCGTACACCAGCGCGCCCTCGCGCGGGCCGCGCGGCTCCGCCTGGGCGATGAGTTCGTCGAACTTGCGGCGATTGGCGAGACCCGTGAGTCGGTCCGAGGTGGCGTGCGCGGAGCGCTTGTCGGCCTCGAGCGCCCGGGCCAGTCGCGGTCCGGCATTCGCCAGCGCCTCGGTCAGCTCTGCCAGCGCGGCTCCGATCGGCTCGCGGCCGCCGGGCGGCCAGATGGCCACCGCGCCGAACGCCTCGTCGCCGACCTGGATCGGCAGCAGCATTACCGCCCCGCCGCGGTGGCGCCGGTCGGCCACGACGCCGCCGAGCGGGTCACCTTCCATCGTGAGGCCGGGCACCTCGCCGCGCGCCACGCGAGCGAGGTCGCAGATCTCCGGGACGATCGTGTCCAGCAGGCGGCGGTCTCCCCGGCCCGACACGCCCACGATCCGGACCTGCGGCAGCGGCGGCAGCGACCCCGCCTGGAATTCGACGGGCCCTTCCTTGGCCGCGACGAGAACCTGCGCGTCGAGCACCCGCTCCAGCTGGTACGCGAGGCGGAGCCCGACGCTCCCGGTCGATTCGAGCGACGCCTCCTGCGTCTGCGCCTGGGTCAGCGCCACGACTTGTGGACGCCGACGGGCGCCGTCGAGCAGCCGGCGGAGATCGCCCTCGACCAGCCCGAGGCCAGCCGGATCGAATCCGGTCGGCAGGAGCAGGGCCACGGCCGTTCCCGCCGCCGCATGAAACACGAGCATGCCGCTGTCGAGGCGCTCCGCCCCGCTCTGCTCCTGGTCGCGGGCGCGCTCGAGGCGTCGGTCCACCGCCACGATCTGCGCCACCGAGAGCCGCTCCGCGTCGACGATGCGCTCGGCGTGCGGCCCCTCCTCGTTCGGATCCAGCTCCGCCAACCACACGCCGAGGGCGCCGTAGGAGCGCCGGAGCCATTCGAGGGCCGGGTCGGGGAGCAGGTGGGGTCCGACGCCCGTGGCCAGCGCCGAGCCCTGCCTGCGGCGCGCCGCCAACCACCCGGCGGCGGCGCCCGCGAGCGCGGCCAGCACCACCGCTGCCAGGCTCACTCCCGGAGCCATCCGCGGCGGCGGAACCAGAGGTAGATCACCAGCACGATGCCGCTCATCCCGGCCAGCACCAGGGGATATCCCCACCGCGAGCGCAGCTCGGGCATGAAGTCGAAGTTCATGCCGTACACGCCCACGAGGAACGTGAGCGGGAGGAAGAACACCGAGAACACCGTCAGGATCCGCATCACTTCGCCGGTCCGGTGGGCCGCGAGCGCGAGCTGGACGTTGAGCACGGTGTTGACGTCGTCGAGCAGCTCGTCGGCGTAGAAGTGCGAGCTCTCGATGTTCTCCTGGACGTCGCGGAACAGCGTCGCCGCGCGGCCGGTGCCCGGGCTCAGCCGCTGGACCACGTCGAGCGTGCGCAGGAGCAGCCGCTTGATCAGCGTCACCTGGCGCTTGAGCACATGGACCTCGCGCAGGTCCTCGGCGAAGGCCCGTGCGTCCGCGTCCCGCCCGCCGAACACCAGCTCCTCGAACGCATCGACCTGCGTCTCGATCGCCTCCATGGGCGGGAGGTAGGTATCGACCGCGCCGTTGAGCACCTGGGTGAGCAGGTACGCCTGGAGGCCTTCCTTGCCGGCCTTGCTCGCCGCCTCGGCCTCGAGCCTGGCCTCGAGCGCCGTCAGCCACGCCTGCTCGGTCCGGTGGATCGTGATGAGGAAGGTCGGGCTGGAGAAGATGGCGAGCTTCCTCGTGAGCTCCTGGACCGTGCCGCAGGTCCGCTCGGACTCCGCGTCGAACGCCCGCAGGATCACGAAGACGTGGGTGTCGAACTGCTCGTACTTGGGCAGATGCTCCGGGTCGAGGCAGTCCTTGACGGCGGTGGGCTGGAGCCCGTGGGTCCGCGCCACCGACTCGAGCTCCTCGCGGGTCGGCTGCACGAGGTCGAGCCACACCAGGGGCGGCTCGGCGCGCTCGATCACCCTCCGGATGGTCATGTCCGGCAGATCCGGCTCGCGGCCGCCGCGGCCCCGAATCCGTTGTCGATGTTCACCACGGTCACCCCGGCCGCGCACGAGTTGAGCATGCCGAGCAGCGCCGCCAGCCCGCCGAAGGAGGCCCCGTAGCCGACACTGGTCGGAACGGCGATCACCGGCACGGCCACCAGCCCACCGACGACGCTTGGCAGCGCGCCTTCCATCCCCGCCACGACGATCACGACCTTCGCCTGGCGGAGCACGTCGCCGGCGGAAAGCAGGCGGTGGAGCCCGGCGACGCCGACATCCATCAGGCGCTCGACGCGGGTCCCGAACGCCTCGGCGACCACCGCGGCCTCTTCGGCGACGGGCAGGTCGCTCGTGCCGGCGGAGACGATGAGGACCGGGCCTCCCGACGGCGCCGGTGCGTCGGGCGCGGCGAGGAAGACCGTCCTGGCCGCGGCGTTCCAGACCACGCCCGGAAACCGGCGCCGGAGCGCTTCCGCCATCGCCTCGTTGGCGCGGGTACCCAGGAACGCGCCCGTGGCGGCCGCCAGCCGCTCGCAGATGGCGACCACCTGCTCGAGCGTCTTTCCCTCGCAGAAGACCACCTCGGGCTGCCCCTGCCGGAGCGCGCGATGGTGATCGATGCGGGCGAACGCGAGATCTTCGTAGGGAAGGTGGCGCAGGCGGTCGAGCGCCGCGTCGGGGGCGAGACGTCCGGTGGCGACGTCGGCGAGCAGGGCCTCGAGCTGCTCGGCTTTCACGCCACCGCGGCGACCGGCTCGAGATAGTCCAGGAAGATCGCCTCCGCCTCGGCGATCGACTCGATCTGGAAGAGCCGCTGGCGCAGATCGCTCGCGCCGTGCAGGCCCTTCGTGTACCAGCCGAGGTGCTTGCGGAACTCGATCACGGTCTTGCGGGTGTCACCCTGGAGGCGAAGCGCCAGGCGGGCGTGCTCCAGCGCCACCCGGAACCGCTCGGCGGCGTCGGGCGGCGCGGGTGCGGTCTGCCCCTCGAGCAGAGCGCGGCCGTCGCGGAACAGCCACGGATTGCCGAAGGCTCCCCGGCCCACCATGATGCCTGCGCAGCCCGTGTGATCTCGCATGCGGACCATGTCGTCGGCCGTCTGGACGTCGCCGTTGCCGATGACGGGGATGTCGAGCGCCTCCACCACGCGCGCGATCTCGTCCCAGTTGGCCTTGCCCGAGAACATCTGCGTGCGGGTCCGGGCGTGCAGGGTAAACGCGCGGGCCCCCGCGTCCTGCATCCGCTGCGCGATGCCGACCGGGTCGCGCTGCTCGTCGTTCCACCCGCTCCGGGTCTTGACCGTGACGGGAAGATGGGTCGCGCCGATGACGGCCCGGATGATCCGTTCCACCAGGTCCAAGTCGCGCAGACAGCCGGACCCGCCGTTCCGCTGCACGACCTTCTTCACCGGGCAGCCGAAGTTGATGTCGATGAACTCCGGCTTGTAATGCTCGGTAATGAGGCCCGCCGCTTCGGCCATGGCGTTCGCGTCCGCGCCGTAGATCTGGATCCCGATCGGCCGCTCGATCTCCTCGAACTCGGCTCCCTCGAGCGTATTGCGGATGCGGCGCCGGATGGCCTCCGACGAGAGGAACTCGCTCAGCACGACATCGGCCCCCATCCGCCGGCAGATCTGGCGGAACGGCGCCTCGGACACCCCGGCCATCGGGGCCAGGATGAGCGGGAAGTCATGCGCGGAAGGATAGGGCAACTGCATGGGGAGAAAATACTTGCCGACAGGACGCCGGGCAACGTCCGGCGTGACCGCCCGCTGGAACCGGGAGCCCGAGGGCGCCGTAGGACTGCTATGCCCTCTCTCATCGCTCGCATCGCCCTGGCCGTCCTCGCGGGGTCGGCCCTCCGGGCCGAGGCCCAATCCGACCCCGTCGTCGCCTCTCGCACGGCCTACCAGGAGGCCGTCCGCGCGTACGAGGCGCACGACATCCCCGCCTTCCTGCGCCATGCCACCGAGGCGGAACGCCTGCGCCCGGCGCACGGCGGCGTGGTGTACGCGCTGGCCTCGGCCCAGACCCTCGCAGGCGACACGGCCGCCGCGATCGCCACCCTGCGCCACTTGGCCGCGCTCGGGCACACCGCCGACCTCGACGCCGACAGCGACTTCACGGCCCTCCGGAGCCTCCCCACCTACCACAGCCTGCGCCAGGCGCTGCGGAGCAACGCGGCCCCGATGGTCCGGTCGCGCCCTGCCTTCACCCTGGCCGAGCGCGACCTGCTCACCGAGGGCATCGCGTACGACCCGAAGTCGCGCGCGTTCTTCGTCGGCAGCGTGCACCGGGGCAAGATCCTCCGGATCGACGACCGCGGTCGCACCACCGAATTCGTACCGCCGGGGACGGCGGGCTTCTGGGCTCCGCTCGGCATGCGGGTGGATCCCGCGCGGCGGGTGCTCTGGGTGGCGTCCACCGCCCTGCCGCAGACGATCGGGTTCGACTCGGCCGACGCAGGCCGCTCCGGACTGGTCCGGTTCGACCTCGGCTCGGGTGCCCTCCTGGGCCGCTACGTCATCCCCGACGATGGCCAGCCGCACGCGCTGGGCGACGTGACCGTCGCGCGCAACGGCGACGTCTACGCCACCGACAGCCGCGGGCCTGCGATCTATCGCGTCCGTACGGGATCGGACTCGCTCGAGCGGTTCGTCGCCTCGCCACTGCTGCTCTCGGCCCAGGGGCTCGCGCTCGACGCCGACGAGCGTACGCTCTACGTGGCCGACTACGCGCGGGGCATCCTCCGGCTCGACCTGGCCACCCGCGAGCTGCGCCTGCTGGAGGCGGCGGACGACGTTCTGGCATTGGGCATCGACGGTCTCTACTTCGTAGCCGGCGGCCTGGTGGGCATTCAGAACGGGGTCGCACCGCACCGGGTGGTCCGGCTCCACCTCGACTCGAGCGGCGACCGCGTGGAGCACGCCGACGTCCTGGAGCGGGCGCGTCCGGACTACGCGGAGCCGACGCTCGGCGTGGTGGTGGGCCGCGACCTCTACTACGTGGCGGCCAGCCAGTGGGAGCGGTTCCGCGACGACGGCAGCATCGACGCCCCCGAGTCGCTGCGCCCGCCGCTCGTGCTGCGCCTCCGGCTCTAACTCACGGCTTTGACTCGTCCGCGGGGCGGAATTAGGTTGCCGCCACGCATGCATCTCAATGACTTGTACACGGCCGACACCATCGCGGTCGACCTGCAGGGCAACAGCAAGGACGAGATCCTCGCGGAGCTCGTCGGCCTGCTGCGGCTGGACGACCAGGCGACCGACACCCTCCTCCGGATGCTGCAGCGCCGCGAGACGCTGGGCTCGACGGGCGTCGGCCGGGGAATCGCCATTCCGCACTGCCGGTCGCTCGTCGTCAGCCGGCTCCGGTTGGCGTACGGCCACCACCGCCGGGGGGTGGAGTACCAGGCTATCGACAACCGCCCGGTTTTCGATTTCTTTCTGATCGTGGCTCCGCCCCTCGAGGTCTCGAACCAGTATCTCCCGGTGCTCGGCAGGATCGCCCAGTTCGCCAAGGATGCCGACATCCCCGAGCGCCTCGCGGCGCTCCGGACCCCGGAGGATTTCCTCCGGCTGCTGGGAGAGAAGGGAGTGTAAGCGGTGCGTGCGTGGTGCCCGTCCCTGCTGCTGCTCCTCCTGCCCTGCTCGCCGCTTCGCGGCCAGTCGGCTTCCGACCGCCCCGCCCTCGACCGCTTCCAGGACTCCCTCGCCGCCACCGACGACACCGTGGCGCTCCGCGTGCTGATGCGCACCCTGGACCGGGAGCGGCCGCCGGATGCGCTCCGGTCGCTCCGCGCCGCCCTGGCCGCAGCCCGGCTCGCCGAGCTCGGCGCCGACCCGGACGTGGGGGAGGCGCGCGACCAGCTGCGCCGCCTGACCCGCAGGCAGGCCGATTGGCCCTACGTGTGGCATGCGCTCGCCCTCGCCGAGGCGCGTCGCGCCGCCTGGGAGCGCTCCGACCCCGTGGCGCTCGGCAACCGGGTGGGAACGGGCGCACTCGAGCGCGCCGTCCAGCACGAGTGCCGGGCCCTGGCAGCCGACCCCACGTACCTGCCGGCCGCGCTCACCCTCACGGACCTCACGCTCGATCTCCGGGACACGACCCTCTATCCCGACGCGCTCGACGCCCTTCGCCGGGCGGAGCGCGCCCAGGCCCGACCCTCGACGTCACTGCTGCTGGCGCTCGGCCGCATCGCCCGCGCGGCCGACGACTCCCCGGTTGCGCTGGCCGCCTTCGAGCGCGCCGCGGACAGCACGTTCGGTGAGCCGC
The DNA here is from genome assembly GCA_035703025.1 of Gemmatimonadales bacterium. Lineage (GTDB taxonomy): Bacteria > Gemmatimonadota > Gemmatimonadetes > Gemmatimonadales > GWC2-71-9 > CAVVWJ01. The sequence continues at coordinate 6,653 of DASSYY010000009.1, forward strand.
CGCCGATTGCCCGCCTGGAGCTCGCCCGGACCCGGCTTGCCCTCGGTACGGCCGCGGGCGAGCCCGCCTACTTCGAGACCGCCGGCACGGACGACACGGCGGTCGTGGCCGAGTACCGCGCCGACCTCGAGCCGATCGCCGGCGACTCCGACCTCGCCCGGTTCGACGCGGCCCGCGGGGCCGACCGGGTCGCCTTCCTGCGCCGCTTCTGGACCGATCGCGACCGGGCCGAGCTGCGCGCGGACGGCGAGCGGGTCCGCGAGCACTACCGCCGCCTACTCTACGCCCGCCGGCACTTCGCGCTCACGGTCGCCCGCCGGTTCTACGGCGCAAACGACGCCTACCGGAGCGGCAGTGAGGAGCTCGACGACCGCGGCGTGATCTACGTGCGCCACGGCGAGCCGATGACCCGGCTCCGCCCCTTCGTCTTCGGCCTCATGCCCAACGAGACCTGGCGCTACGGCCGCGCCGACGGGGATCTCCTGTTCCACTTCAGCGCCGGTTTCGACGAGTCGGGCGGCGGCGACTTGTACGACTACCGCCTCGTGGAGAGCGTGCTCGATCTCCACGGCGCCTCGGGCGCGCCGATCGACCAGCTCCTGCTCTCCCGGCAGACACTCTCGCCGCTCTACGGCCGCATGCTCAACTGGGGGCCCAACGGTGCCGCCAGAGCGGAGGGGCACGAGCGTGCGATCGGCCAGGTGAGCATTGCCTTCGGGACGACGACCGACAGCTACGAGCGGCAATACGCGCGTCGCCTGATGGCCACGGCCAATCTGGTCGCGGTCGGTGAGCGGGACGGCGTGCCGCTGGCCCACTTCGTGTTCGGCGTCGGGCCGGCGGGGACCACCCCGATCGACGACGGCGAGGCGGTGACGTATCCGGTCCGGGTCCGCGTGGTGGCGCTCGACGGCGCCGATCACGCGGTCGCGAGCCTGGACACGGCTCTCGTCTTCCGGGTGCATCAGGTGCTCGGCCGAGGCCAGTGGCTCATTGGACGGGCCGAGCTGCCGGTGCCGGCGGGCCGCTGGAGCTGGCGCGCCGCCATCGAGCAGGGTGCCGATGCCGGCGTCGTGCTGCCGCGCGATACCGTGTGGGCCTCCGGCAATGGTCCGGCCCTCACCTTGAGCGACCTGGCCCTCGGCGTGGCGGCGGCCAGCGCGACGTGGCAGCCGCCGGGCGGCGAGCCGGTCCTGCTGACGCCGTTCGATCTCTTTCCCGAGGGGAGTGAGGTCAGGCTGTACTACGAGGCGGCGGGCGCCGAGCCCGGAACCGACTACCGCCACGAGATCGCCGTGTTCCGGATGAAGGGCACGCCGGCCGCGCCCGACCGCCGGCCGGCCGTCACCCTCAGCGTGGACGAGCGGGCGACGGGCCCGGTGATCCGGGCCCACCGCACGCTGCAGCTTCGGAACCTGAAGGCGGGGGCCTACCTGATCGAGGTGCGGGTGCGCGGAGCCGGCGGGAGCGAGGATGTCCGCCGACGCGCCTTCCAGGTGGTCAAGTCGAAATAGCTGCCGTGGACTGTTCCAACATCGCGAGGTGCGACTCGAGCTCGGCGTCCATCAGCTTCCTGAGCTCGACCATCCGAAGCGCGTAGTCCTTGAGCGCGCGGTCGGTGTCGGTCGCCGGCGTCCACGCCGGCACCGGCTGCGGGCGCCCGTTCTCGTCGAGCGACACGAACACGATCACGCAGTGTCCGGTGCGCTTCAGGTCCGGCACCTTGGGGTCGCGGGCATAGATGTCGATGGCGACGTGCAGGCTGGTGCGGCCGGTGTAGATCACGAGGGCGCGGAGCTCGACGATCTCGCCGACGTGGATCGGCCGGATGAAGTGGAGCCCGCCCACGTACAGCGTGACGCAGTACTCACCGGTCCACCCCGCCGCGCAGGTGTAGCCCGCCTGGTCGATCCACTTCATGACCGCCCCGCCGTGCACCTTGCCGCCGAAATTGACGTGGCTGGGCTCGGCCAGGAACCGGAGGGTGACGCCGCGGGGCCGGCTCATTCCCACTCGATGGTGGCGGGCGGCTTGGAGCTCACGTCGTACACCACGCGGTTCACTCCATCCACCTCGTTGGCGATGCGATTGGACATCCGGCCCATGACTTCGGCCGGAAACGGGAACCAGTCGGCGGTCATGCCGTCGCGGCTGGTGACGGCCCGAAGCGCGATGACCTGGTCGTAGCTGCGGAAATCGCCCTGCACGCCCACTGAGCGGATCGGCAGCAGGACCGCGAACGCCTGCCAGATGTCGTCGTAGAGGCCCGCGGCGCGAATCTCCTCGATGAAGATGTGGTCGGCCCGGCGGAGAATGTCGAGGCCCTCGGGCGTGACGTCGCCCAGAATCCGGATCGCCAGCCCCGGCCCGGGGAACGGATGCCGGCCGACCATCTCCTCCGGCAGCCCCAGCTCCCGGCCCACCTGCCGCACCTCGTCCTTGAACAGCTCGCGGAGCGGCTCGAGCAGGGCGAACGGCAGCCGCTCGGGGAGCCCGCCCACGTTGTGGTGGGTCTTGATGGTGACCGAGGGGCCGCCCTGCGGCGAGACCGATTCGATCACGTCCGGATACAGCGTGCCCTGCACCAGGAAGCCCACGTCGTCGCCGACCGACCGCGCCTCGGCCTCGAACACGTCGATGAACGTGTGTCCGATCCGCCGCCGCTTCTCCTCGGGATCGCTCACGCCGGCCAGCCGCTCCAGGAACTGGGCGCTCGCGTCCACCACCCGGAGGTCGATGCCGAGGTGGCGGCGGAAGGTGGCCTCGACCTGCTCGCGCTCGTGGAGCCGGAGGAGCCCGTGATCCACGAAGATGCAGGTGAGCCGGTCGCCCACCGCCCGGTGCACCAGGACCGCGGCGACCGACGAGTCCACGCCGCCCGAAAGCCCGCAGATCACCCGTTTGTCCGGACCGACCAGCTTCCGGATGCGCTCGATCTCGGTGTCCACGAAGTGGCCGGGCGTCCAGTCGGGCGTGACGCCGCAGACCTCGAACAGGAAGTTGTTGAGGATCTCGCCGCCCCGGGGCGTATGCGCCACCTCGGGATGGAACTGCACGCCGAAGAGCGGCCGCTTGGTGTGCTCGAACGCCGCCACCGGGCTGTTGTCGCTCGAGGCCGTCACCGTGTAGCCGGGCGGTGCGACGTCGACGTGATCGCCGTGGCTCATCCAGACCGGCGTCTCCTCGCCCTGCCCGAAGCCGCGGAACAGCCGGCCGCCCTCGACCGTCACGCTGGCGCGCCCGTACTCCCGCCGGGACGCGCGCTTCACGTTGCCGCCGGACAGCTGGGCCAGGATCTGCATGCCGTAGCAGAGACCGAGGACCGGCGTCCCGAGCTCCAGCAGCTCGGCGTCGGCCGTCGGCACGTTCTCGCCGTAGACCGAGTTCGGTCCGCCCGACAGGATGATCCCCTTGGGCTTCCAGTCCCGGATCCAGGCGACCGTGCGCGTCGGCGGGTGAATCTCGCAGTACACGTGCGCCTCGCGCACCCGCCGCGCGATGAGCTGGGTGTACTGCGAGCCGAAATCGATGATCAGAATGCCGTCGTGATGTTGGGCCACGTGGTCGATCGCTCCGTGCGTCAGGGCGACATGCGCTCGTCGTGAAACATCTGCTCCACCCGCTCCCGCGCCCGCGCCACCCACCAGCGGTGGCCGTCGACCACCACTTCGGCCGGTCGCGGGCGCGTATTGTAGTTCGAGGCCATCACGAAGCCGTAGGCGCCCGCGCCGAGCACCGCGAGCCGGTCGCCGGCCGCGACATCGGGGAGGGTGCGGTCCAGCGCGAGGAAGTCGCCCGTCTCGCAGACCGGCCCCACCACGTCGACCCGCGACACCGGGCGGTCGCTGGCCTCGAGCTCCACGATCTCGTGGTACGCCTGGTAGTGGCTGGGCCGGACCAGGTCGTTCATGCCGGCGTCCACCACCACGAAATCCTTCCCGCCGGAGTGCTTCCGGTAGAGCACCTCGGTGAGCAGCACGCCCGCACTGCCCACCAGGAAGCGGCCGGGCTCGAGATACACGGTATACCCCGAAGGGGCGAGCAGCGGCACCACGGCCTCCGCGAAGGTCGCCGGATCCATGGTCCGCTCGTGGTCGTAGCGGATCCCGAGGCCTCCGCCGATGTCCACCACGCGGAGCGCGTGCGCGCCGGTGGCCCGAAGGCGCTCCGCCAGCTCGAGCAGCTGGCCGATCCCCTGGCGGAACGGCTCCGTGTCCGAGAGCTGGCTGCCGAGGTGCATCGCGATCGTGGTGAGCTTGAGCCGAGGATGGCCGGCGATGAAGGCCGCGGCGTCCATCACCTGGTCCACGGGGACGCCGAACTTGATCCCGCTCTTGCCGGTCGAGATGTAGGGGTGGGTGTCGGTGGTGACGTCGGGGTTGACGCGGATGCCGACATCGACGTCCATGGCCTCTTCGTCGGCAATTGCGGCCAGGCGGTGCAGCTCCTCCACCGACTCGACGTTCAGGTGTCCCAGCCGCGTCCGGACCGCCTGACGAAGCTCGGCGGTCGCCTTCCCCACGCCGCTGAAGACGATGCGCTCGGGGGCGAAGCCCGCCGCGAGCACCCGGGACATCTCGCCGGCCGAGACGATGTCCGCACCGGCGCCGAGGTCGCGGAGGATACGGAGCACGGCGAGGGTGCTGTTGGCCTTGACGGCGTAGCAGATCCGGTGCGGCAGCCCGGCCAGCGCCGCATCGAGCGACCGGTACCGCTCGCGGATGGCCTCGGCGTTGTAGACGTAGACCGGCGTCCCGACCTGGTCGGCGATGGCCGTGAGCGGCACGTCGCCCAGGTGCAGGGCGCCGCCCCTCCGGCTCAGGCCGGCGTCGGCGAAGCGGGTGTCGGTCAGTACGCCTTGGCCCACACCGCCTCGGCGACGCTCGGCTGTCCGCACCACATGCAGGTGGTCGGCGCGACCGGCGAGCGGAACTCCTCGTCGGGGAGGACGCGGATGGTCGCCTTGGTCTGATCCTTGATCTCCGCCTCGCACGAGCCCCGGCCGCAGAAGCCGGCGTAGACGAACCCGCCGGGCCCCTCCATGTGGGCGAGAAACTGCTCCCTGGTGGCGCCGCGAATGCTGGCCGCCTCCCGGCGCGCCTTCGCGGTCGCGAGCATGTCGGCCTGCATCTTCTCCATTTCCTCGAGCATCCGGGCCGGCAGTCCCTCGACCGGTACCGTCTCCTTCTTTCCGCCGGTCCGGCGGGCGAGCACCACCGCGCCGGCCGCGACGTCGCGCGGGCCGATCTCGAGCCGGAACGGGACGCCGCGGCCCTCCCACTCGTAGTACTTGGCGCCGGGCTTCATGCCCTCGCGGCCGTCGAGGTGGACCCGGACGCCCTCGGCCGCCAGGTCCCGCTTGATCGCATGGGCCGCGTCGAGCACCGTGTTCCGCTCGTCATCGGTACGGTAGATGGGGACGATGACGACCTGATACTGCGCCAGGCGCGGCGGACAGACGAGGCCCCCATCGTCGCCGTGGGACATGATGAGCGCACCTACCAGTCGGGTCGACACGCCCCACGAGGTGTTCCACACGTGGTCGAGCCCACCTGCCGCCGTCTGGAAGGTGACCTCGAACGCGCGCGCGAAGTTCTGGCCGAGGTTGTGGCTGGTGCCCGCCTGGAGCGCCTTGTTGTCCTGCATCAGCGCCTCGCAGCTATACGTGCGAAGGGCGCCGGCGAAGCGCTCGCTGTCGGTCTTCCGGCCGGTCACCACCGGCATCGCCATCCACTCCTCCATGAAGGTGCGGTAGACCCCCAGCATCTGCAGGGTCTCCGCTTCGGCCTCGTCCTCGGTGGCGTGGGCGGTGTGGCCCTCCTGCCAGAGGAACTCGGTCGTCCGGAGGAAGAGCCGCGTGCGCATCTCCCAGCGCACCACGTTGCACCACTGGTTGATGAGCAGCGGGAGGTCGCGGTAGCTCTGGATCCACTTGGCGTACATCGCGTAGATGATCGTCTCGGACGTGGGCCGGACGACCAGCGGCTCCTCCAGCTCCTTCCCGCCGCCGTGCGTCACGACCGCCGTCTCCGGCGCGAATCCCTCGACGTGCTCGGCCTCGCGCGAGAGGAAGCTCTGCGGGATGAACAGCGGGAAGTAGGCGTTCTGGTGCCCGGTGTCCTTGAACATCTGGTCGAGGGCCCGCTGCATCTGCTCCCAGATGGCGTAGCCGTTCGGCCGGATCACCATACAGCCGCGCACGGGGCTGTAGTCCGCCAGCTCCGCCCGGGCGATGAGCTCGTTGTACCAGGCACTGAAGTCCGCGGCGCGGGTGGTTAACGCCTTCGTGTCCGCCATTCGTTCTCCTCGACTCGGTTGCACGACTTCACCTGCTCTGTTTCACCACAGAGACACAGAGAGCACAGAGCACGACCGCAGACCACACAGATGAATGCTGTCGACGGCACGTGCTCCGACTTCTCTCCGTGTTCTCCGTGCCTCTGTGTTCAGCCTCTTGCGGCATCCCGCAACAGCCGCTCGACGAGCCCTGCCCGGGGGACCGCCTCCTGCCCCTTCCCTGCCAGGTCCTTCAGCATGACCTCGCCCCGCGCCCGGTCGTCCGGCCCGATCACCACCGCGAACCTCGCATTCCGGGCATCGGCCAGCTTGAGCTGCTTGCCCACCGCCTGTGCGCCGAGGGCGTACTCTGCCCGGAGCCCCGCGTCACGGACCTCGTGCGCCAGCGCCAGGACGAACGGCAGATCCTCGTCGGTCACCGCGGCGAGGAAGACGTCGATGCTCGACGCCTCCGCCGGCACCAGCCCACGCTCCCGGAGCAGCTCCCCCAGCACCACGTCGCCCATGCCGAAGCCGAGGGCGGGAAGGTCGACGCCGCCCAGCGCCGCCAGCAGCCCGTCGAACCGTCCCCCACCGCAGATGGCGCGCAAGG
>DASSYY010000045.1:0-10414 GCA_035703025.1 Gemmatimonadales bacterium
CGGCTATCAGGGGGAATACACCCAGCGGATGCACAAGACCGAGAAGGACGTGAAGCGGTTCTGGGATATCTTCTCCGACGACATCCAGCTGATCGGCATTCATGGCACCATGCTGCTGGATACCGACCGGGTCGCGGCGACGTATGAGGCGGTCTTCGGGGTCGACGCCGCGACCGCTGCCTTCTTCGCCGGCCTGATCCGGGACGCGGTCCTGCAGTCGCAGACCCTGGACGGCGGCAACCACCCGCTCTTCAGCTTCAACGCCTTCGCGGTCAGCACCAACGGCGGCCCGATTCCCGACAAGATCCTCATGGGCGACGGCGTGCTCGAAGGCTACGCCGCGCTGGGCTTCGACGACGTGGCCCCGCAGGCCGTCTATGCCCATGAGTTCGGGCACCATATTCAGTACGAGAACGGCTATTTCGACGACCCCTATGCCACAGCGGGTGATCCACCCGAGCAGACGCGCTACACCGAGCTCATGGCCGACGCCTTCGCGGCCTACTACCTGACGCACAGCCGCGGGGCCGCGATGAACCGCAAGCGCGTCGAGGAGTTCCTCGAGGTCTTCTTCCAGATCGGGGATTGCGCGTTCAGCGATCCGGGTCACCATGGTACGCCGAACCAGCGGATGGCGGCCGCCCGCTTCGGGTTCGATGTGGCGGACCAGGCGCAGAAGCAGGGGCACATTCTCACGTCCGATCAGTTCCACGACCTCTTCGTGGCCGCGTACCCCGGGCTGGTCGCCCCCGACGCGACCTGAATCCGAGCTCCCGGACGCGGCGGCTTCGCACGAGGCCGCGTTCCGGGGGCAGCACGCCCAGGCGAACCATCACCCCTCGCCAAGGAGAGAAGGCATGCTCGATGCCGGGCGCTCCAGCGGCCTTCCGACGGCCCTCAAATGGTCGGCCGCGCTCTTCGTGCTGTATGGTGTGGGGATGCTGATCAACGTCGTCGTGGTCCAGGGGGCGGCGGGGTGGGGAAGCACCCGCGACTCCCCGTGGGTGATCCTCAACCTCCTGGCCGCGGGGCTCATCGCGTGGGGGCTGCTGCGCCGGGCGCGCTGGGCCTGGTGGCTGGGGCTCGTAGTGGGCGGACTCTGGCTGGTCGCCGGGGCAATGGCGGTGCTCGTCTTCGAGCAGGGGGACATCTACTGGCCCGCCCCGAGCGGCTTCCAGACCTTTCTGGTCGGCTCGCTCGTGTGCCTGGGCGCCGCTCTGGCGTTCATGATCTCGCCGTCTGCCCGCGCGGCGCTCCGGCGATCGTGAGAGCGTCCGTCTTCATTGCCACGAGCGTCGACGGCTTCATCGCGCGGCCGGACGGCGAGCTCGACTGGCTGCCGCATGGCGGAGGAGAAGAGCACGGCTACGAAGCGTTCATGGCGTCGGTCGATGCCCTGATCATCGGGCGCAAGACGTTCGAGACGGTGCTGGCGTTCGACGCGTGGCCGTATGGCGAGAAGCCGGTTTTCGTGCTCAGCACCCGGGCGCTGGCTCCCGTGCCCGCCGGAGCCGTGGTGGAGCGGATGTGGGGACCGCCGGCGGAGATCGTTTCGCAACTGACCGCCCGCGGCGTCCAGCACGCCTACGTGGACGGAGGGATCACGATCCAGCGCTTTCTCCAGGCCGGCCTGATCCAGCGCCTCATCATCACTCGCGTCCCCGTGCTGCTCGGGGAGGGAATCCCCCTGTTCGGCGCGACCGGGCGGGACATCGGCCTGGCCCACCAGGGGACGCGCCAGTTCGCCAGCGGGCTGGTGCAGAGCGAGTATACGGTGCTCTCGGGCGGGGACGGCCGATGACCGAGTCCGCCCTTCACCTCGCGCAGGTCAACATCGGACGGGCGCGGGGTGAGATGACCGAGCCGGTGATGGCCGGCTTCGTCGCCCGCCTGGAGGAGATCAACGCGCTGGCGGATGCGAGCCCGGGGTTCGTCTGGCGGCTCCAGACGGAGGACGGGGACGCGACTGCGGTGCGGCCCTATGCCGACCTGCGGATCCTGATCAACCTGTCGGTCTGGACCGACCTCGCCGCGCTCCGGGCGTACGTGTACCGCAGTCCGCATGCGGCGGTGATGCGCGGTCGCCGGGAATGGTTCGAACGCCTGGACCGCGTGTTCGTGGCGCTCTGGTGGGTGCCGGCCGGCCACCGGCCCACGGTCACGGAGGCGGTGGAGCGGCTGGCGCACCTGGAGCGCCACGGCCCGACACCGTACAGCTTCACCTTCGCCGAGCCGTTCGAGGCCGGCGGCCGGGCGGTGCCGCGCGAGGATATCCCCCGGGGCGATGCCTGCCCCGCCGGCTAGCGCGAGGTCACCGTCCGGGTCTCGACCGACGGATCGCCGCCGATGCACCGGCCGCGGCCGGCCCGCTTGGCGGCGAGCAGACGCGCGTCGGCGCAGGTCAGCAGCGACTTCGCCGTCGCGGCCGTTCCATCGTCCGGGAGGCCCGCGATGCCGGCGCTGAAGTCGACCGTGAGGGTCTGGCCGTCGCCCAGCGCGATCGGGATGCCGGCGATCTCGCGCCGGAGCGCCTCCACCCGGATGAGCGCCGCGTCTCGCGGCGTCCCGGGCAGCAGGATGACGAACTCTTCGCCGCCGTAGCGGGCGACCATGTCCGTGCGCCGCATCGCCCGCTCCAGCCATTCGGCCACCAGGCAGAGGGTGCGGTCACCCGTCGCATGACCATGGAGGTCATTGATCTGCTTGAAGTAATCGACGTCGAGGATGGCGAGCGACAGGGGTTGGCCGCTGCGTCCGGCACTCTCCACGGCCGCACCGAGCGCCCGGTCGAAGTGCCCGCGGTTGAAGAGGCCCGTCAGCCGGTCGCGGGACGCGAGGTAGAGCAGGCGCTGGGCCCGACGGACGATGGTGACGGCGAGGATGGTGGCGATGCCGAGCAGGATCAGGCGGGTCGACAGGTCCACCGGGATGTACGGTCCCGACTGGCTCGCGTAGACGGCGTCGGTCAGGTCGTAGCGCGCCGCGGCGTAGGCCCAGAGTCCGCCGTACTGCAGCAGGGTGAGCAGCCCCGCCACGAGGCAGACCCGCGCATCGTAGCGCAGGCTTGTCGCGACGATGGCCAGGAAATACATCTCGAAGGTGACCTTCGAGTTGAGCGCCACCATCGGGGAGCCGACCACGAGAAAGCTGACCAGCGCGAGGCTCACCATCGAGACATCGAACGCGCTCGAGGCGAACCCGAGCCAGGGCCACCAGCGGCCGCGCCGCAGCACGAGCCAGATCGCCAGCGCCGCGACGCTGGCGGCCAGTGTCACGAGGAACCCGGTCACATGGATCGGATTGTCGGGCTCGTGCAGGATGTTCCAGGTCGGCGCCAGCAGCAGGAACGCCATCGCCAGCAGGCGTACGCGGGCGACGACGAATTCTCCCTCGATGCCGGCGGCGGCGAGCGCGGGATCCGGCCGTACCCAGACCGGCGGCGCGGCGGCGCCGTCGGTATACCGGTTCGAAGCAGGCCGCGCGGTCATGCGGGAAGAATAATCGGCACCCCGGTCGTGCGGCCCACTTCAATGCCGGAGGCCTTGTGAAGCTGCTCCTCGCGCCCGTCATGGGTGTGCTCGCGGCGGTGCTCGGTGCCGTCCCGGTCTCCGACGTGCACGCGCAGGAGACCCCGACGGCCGACCAGCTCCAGGCCGTCGCCCGCCAGCTGAGCGAGCGCACCCCCATGATGGTCGACGGCGAAACCGAGCTCACCAGCGTCGGGGCCGAGTCGGGCGCGATCATCTACTACTTCCGCCTCGTCAACGTCGAGGCCTCCGCCATTCCGGCAGATAAGCTCGAGGCCGCCGCCCGGACGGCCGTCACCGGCAAGGTCTGCACCAATCCCCAGACCCGGCGCAACTTTCTCGAGCGCGGGATCACGATGCGCTACAGCTACAACGACACGCACGGCCAGTTTCTGCTGTCGTTCGACGTCACCGCGGCCGACTGCGGGGGCAGCCGATGAGCCCGCGCTCCGGCACGAATGGGGCGGGCTCCGGCAGTCCCTGGTGGCTCTCGCGCATCGAGACCCTCGGCTCGACGATCGTCGTGCTCATGGTCGGGGGCATGGTGATCTGGGCCAAGGCGCCCGCACGGGGGCCCAGCATGGCGGTGGTGATCGGCAGCGGCGCGGTCGTCTACGTGCTTGTCCTCCTCGCGCTCGGACGACGCTCGCCGTCTCCGGCCGTCCCCTGGGCGCCCTTCGCCATCGCGGGCGCGGCGGCCGGAGCGGTGGCAGAACTCATCAACGCTGAGATGCTGCTGACGCGGGAATTCGCAGCCGCCTGCGTGACCGGCGCCGTCATCGGCACCGCCCAGTGGGCCGCGCTCAGAACTTGGCTGCGCGTGATTCGACGAGGGAAAGGCTGACGGTCAGAGCGCCCAGCCGATCGCGGCCCCGAGCGCGAACCCCGCGCCTCCGATCAGGAGGTAGCTGTCGAGCGGGCAGAAGGACACCCCGCCATCGGCGGAGTCGTCGGCCAGCGTGGACACCGCGGTGCACAACACCACGCCGGCCGCGGCGCCGATGGCGCCCCCGATGAGCGCCCGGCGTCCTCGATTCGGCGAGGTCGCGATGTACCGGCCCGCGGCCGGCGTCATGGTGGCATCCAGCGGCCAGACCGCGTGCCAGGACTCGAACCGCTGGGGTGTGATGGCGGGGAGCGGCTGCGAGCGCTGAGCGTGACCCGGTTCAACCAGCGTGATGATAAGGCCGGCGGCCAGGGCGAGCAGGCGGCTTCGAGACATGGAGACCCCTGATGAGGATCGGTGGACGGTCGGGCCGAGCTGCCATCCCGCAGTGACTCCCTGCGGGTGCCCAGTCGCCGAACCGTCGCATGGGACCGGCGACGAGGGTCAACCGCGTGCCGAGCGCCGGGCGCTCCGGCGGAAAGAGCCGACGGTACGACCAGGCGACTATGACTACGAGGAGCGTGCTTCCGGCGGTCCAGATCAGCATCGCGCCGAGGAAACGGCTCCACGTCACGCTCTGTGGGAGGCCGCTGAGCTGTGTGTCCAGGAGGTAGCCCAGCAGCGATGTCCTCGCGGGTGGCGCGAGCGCCACTCCGGCGGCGCAGACGGTGAAGATCGCGGCGGCAATGCCGGCCGCGCATACGCCAAGTCGAGCGATCCCTCGCCACATATGTTCCTCCCGGAAAAGCCTCGACTCCATCTTGCGCTATGGTCGATGAAGGAATCCTGAGGATAGGGGGAGGGGCGCTTCAGGAAGGCCCCGGCTGTAAGTTCTCGGAGGCGCATGATGCCTGTAGTCAACGTGCTGGTGTTCGACGGTCTGGCGGATTGGGAGCCCGGGTTTGCGCTCGCCGAGCTGCGCCGCTCCGGCGGCTGGGAGGTCGTGACGCTCGGGTTTACCATGGCGCCGGTCCGTACCATGGGCGGCCTTCAGGTGATGCCCGATCGTCCGCTGCACGAGCTGGAGCCGGCCGCGGCTCGGCTCCTCATCCTGCCGGGCGGAGACCTGTGGGAGGGGGCCTATCCGCGGGACGAGGTGCACCACACGCTGCGGCGGCTGTCCGGTGACGGTGTACCGATCGCCGCCATCTGCGGCGGGACCCTGCCCGTGGCGCGGGCCGGGCTGCTCGACGACCGTGCCCACACGAGCAATGACCAGGCGTACCTCGAGCGGATGGCACCGGAGTACCGGGGCGCGCGTCACTACAGCGAGACCCTCGCGGTTCGCGATCGTGGCGTGATCACGGCGAGCGGGCTCGGAGCGGTGGAGTTCGCCCGGGAGATCTTCGAGGAGCTGCAGGTGTTCAGCGAGACGGACCGTTCCCTGTGGTTCCATCTGTTCAAGTACGGACGGATGCCCGAAGCAGAACGGCAGGCCCCGGATGCCGGTAACCTACCAGATCGATAGCGCCGCGCAGATCATCCACACCCGCTGCACCGGGGCGGTGGTCCTGGAGGAAGTGCGGGAGCACTTTGCCACGCTGAGCCGGGATCCCCGGTGCCCCGATCGGCTCGACGTGCTGCTCGACCTGAGCGAGATGACCACGGTGCCGGCCACCGCTGAGCTGCGAACGGTGACCGGTGACATCGCCCGCATCAGGCCGCAGGTCCGGTTCGGGTTCTGCGCCATCATCGCGACCACTGACGCGATCTTCGGCATGGCCCGCATGTTCGAGGTCTTCACTGAGCAATACTTCGCCGCAACTCGGGTGTTCCGTATCGAGGCCGAGGCCCTGGCCTGGTTCGGGTCGCGGATCCGCGACTGAGAGGGAGGTCACAGTGAGATCCAGAACGGGCACCGACGAACTCCAGCAACTGCCCGGGATCGGGCCCAGTCTGGCGGAGGACCTGCGCGCCCTGGGCGTGCGCCGGCCTGCCGATCTCCGGCGCCGGGATCCGGAACGCCTGTACCAGCGCCTGAACCGCCTGCGCGGCGCGCGCCAGGATCCCTGCGTCCTGTACGCGTTCCGCTGCGCGGCCTATGCCGCGCGCACCAGCCGGCCGCGCCCCGAGCTCCTCAAGTGGTGGAACTGGAAGGACCGCTCGCCATGAGCCCCCGCCACCTCGAGCAGCATCGCACCGAGCGGATCGGCTGGCTCCGCGCGGCGGTGCTCGGAGCAAACGACGGGATCGTCTCGACCGCGAGCCTGGTGCTCGGCGTCGCGGCGGCGGAGGCGAGCCGATCCGCCGTGCTTGTGGCCGGGGTCGCCGGCCTCGTGGCCGGCGCCATGAGCATGGCCGCGGGCGAATACGTCTCGGTGAGCTCCCAGTCCGACACCGAGCGAGCCGATCTCGCCAAGGAGCGATCGGAGCTGGCCGCCGGCGGTCCGGCGGAGCATAACGAGCTGGCCGCGATCTACGTCGGGCGCGGCCTGACGCCCAGCCTCGCCGACCAGGTGGCGACCGAGCTGATGGCGCACGATGCCCTCGGCGCGCACGCGCGGGATGAACTGGGAATCACCCCGGGACTCAGCGCCCGGCCGGTTCAGGCCGCACTCACCTCGGCGCTCACCTTCGCGGTCGGAGCGGCGCTTCCGCTGGTCGTCGCCCTGCTCGTGCCGGTGAGCCGGATCGTGGTGGCCGTGGGCGCGGCGTCGCTCGTCTCCCTGGGCACGTTGGGCTGGCTGGCGGCGCGGACCGGCGGCGCGCGCCCGTGGATCGGCGTGGCGCGCGTGGTCTTCTGGGGAGCCCTGGCCATGGGGATCACGGCGGCGATCGGGGCGCTGTTCGGCACCACGGCCGCCTAGCCTTCGACGAGACGAGGGAGCGGAGATGAGCGCACGACCACGGGTCCTCGCCGCCGAGGACAAGTTCTTTCAGGCCCTGCTTCGAGGCGACGGCGCCGGCCTTGGTGCGGTGCTCACGCCGGACTTCCTGCTTATCGACGTGATGACGGGCTCGGAGATCCCCGGCGCCGTGCTCGTGGATCTCGTCGGCTCGGGCCAGCTGCGATTCGAGTCGGTGGAGCGACTCGATGCCAGGGTGCGCGAGTACGGCGAGGCGGCGGTGGTGACGGGCCAGACGCGCATGCAGGGACGCTTCGGCGACCAGTCGTTCAGCGCGCACAGCAGATACACCCACGTCTACGTTCGAGCCGGCAAGGGCTGGCTCCTGGCCTCGGCCCAGGGCACGCCGATCGCGCCCGCGGCCGGATAGCGGCCCGTGCCGCAGGCCAGGAAGGAGCTGCCCGTCCGGCGCTTTGGCTCCCCGCGAGCCTGGGAGGCGTGGCTCACGAAGCATCACGAGACCTCGCCCGGCCTCTGGCTCGAGCTCGCCAAGAAGTCGAGCGGGCCCGTTCGGCTCTCGCATGCGCAGGCGCTGGAGGTGGCGCTCCGGTTCGGCTGGATCGACGGCCAAGTCGCGTCCGTCGACGCCGGCTGCTTCCGGCAGCGCTTCACCCCGCGCCGCACCCGGAGCAAGTGGTCCCAGATCAACTGCGCGACGGTCGAGCGGCTCCACGCCGAAGGGCGGCTGGCGCCCGCCGGGCTTCGGGAAATGGAGTCGGCCAAGCGGGATGGACGGTGGGCGGCCGCGTACGCCTCGCCCCGCGCGATGGTCGTGCCCGAGGACCTGCGGGCGCGGCTCGCGGCCTCGCCGCGGGCCAGACGATTCTTCGAGCAGTTGGACGGGCGCAACCGCTACGCCATCCTGTACCGGCTGCACGACGCCAAGAAGGCCGATACCCGGGAGCGCCGGCTCGAAAAGTTCATCCGCATGCTCGAGGCGGGCGAGACCCTGCACTAGTCCGAGGAATCATGGACCTCAAGCCGACGTTACTGGCCATCTCCAACGATGCCCGCGGCTGGCTCAAGGTCTGGGCGCAGGATTTCACCGCGGCCGAAGCCGATCAGACGCCCGATGCCCGCGCTCCGAATCCTGTCGCGTGGCAGCTGGCCCACATCGCCTGCGTGGAGGATGAGGTGGCGGAGCTCTTCACGCTCGATCCGGCGCCCGGACCGCTCGTCCCGGCCGCGCTGCGGGACGTCTGCGCCACCGGCAGCCCCCCGCCCGACCGGGGCACCACGTACCCCCCGCTTGCCGATCTCTGGGCGCTCCTCGACCGGACTCACGCCCGCCTCCTGGGCGTCCTCGAGTCCGCTGCCGACAGCGACCTCGACCGGGAGCCCCGGGTCCCCAACCGCTTCTTTCGCTCGCTGGGGCAGGCGATCTACGAGGCGGCGCTGCACGAGAACTACCACGTGGGGGAGATCGCGGCCCTGCGGAAGGCGCTCGGGAAGGCGCGCATCGGGTAGGCCGGCATGCGGATGACGGGGACGCGATACGTCTGGTTGGTGTGCGGGCTGGCGGTGCTGACCCTCGACCTCGCGGGGTCACTCGCGGCGAGATACTGGGGATTCGCCTACGGCAACTTGAGCGCCGTCTCGTTCCTCATCTACTTCTGCGCGGGCGTCGGTGGCGGCCGGCTGGCCGGCGTGCGAGCCGGCGCCACCGCGGGCGCGATGACGGCCCTCGTGGATGCGACCGCAGGCTGGGCGATGTCCTCGGCGTTGGGAGCGACCGCGGGGTCGCCTTCCCGTCTCATAGGTTGGGAGGTCGTCCTCGTGGCTGCGGGCGTGGTCTTCACGGGATGGGTGCTGGGTCTGGTGGGCGGCGCCGTCGGCAAAGTCGTGCATCGATCCGTCGCCGCCGATTCGAAGGAGTACCCATGAGCCGGATCAACTTGTTGCCATGACCCTGCGCATGCCGACCGGCCGCCCGCTGCCCGGGGAGTTCGCGAGCGAGGTCGCCGCCGATATCGACGCGGTACCGGGCGAGGACGCGATCGCGGCGCTGGAGGACGCGACCCTGCGGACGCTGGGCCTGCTCGAGCCCCTCGCCGGAGCCAGCGTGGACGGGCTCACCTATGCGCCCGGCAAGTGGACGCTGAAGGAGGTCGTCGGGCATCTGGCCGACGACGAGCGGATCTTCGCGTATCGCGCGCTGTGCCTCGCCCGCGGCGACTCCCGCGAGCTGCCGGGGTTCGACGAGAATCGCTACAACGCCGTGGCCGGCTTCGAGCAGCGCTCACTCGCCAGCCTGCTGGCCGAATACCGATCCGTGCGCCAGGCCACGCTGAGTCTCCTGTCCGGACTCCCGGCCGATGCCTGGCTCCGACGCGGTACCGTGAACGGCTACGCCGCGACCGTGCGGGGCCTGGCCTTTCACATCGCCGGCCACGAGCTCCACCACCTTCGCGTGCTCCGCGAGCGGTATGTCCCCCGTCTCGGCTGAGATGAAGCCGGTCTCCAGGACCGCGTACTACTGCTGTGCGGTGCGCGCCCTCGATGCGAAGTCGCCGCGGCCGGTCTGTGGCGACGAGTACGCGGAGCGGTTCATGTCCCCGGAGGCGTGGGTGGTGTTCGAGCCGTTCCGGGACCTCGATGGCCCCAACGCCGCCAACGCCACCCGCCACGGGATGATCGACGAGCTGCTCCGGGCCCGGCTCGCGCGCTGTCCGGAGACTGGCGTCGTCATTCTCGGCGCCGGCTTCGATTCGCGCGCGTTCCGGCTCGCGGGAGGGAGGTGGGTCGAACTCGACGAGCCGGCGGTAATCGCACTGAAGGAGAGCCGGCTGCCGGCGCACGAGGCGCCCAACCCGCTCACGCGGGTCCCGATCGCCTTCGACCGGGAGCCGCTCGCGGCCGCCCTCGCGCCCTTTCGCGAGCTGGTCGAGCCGGTCGTCGTGCTCGAAGGGGTCTTGCCCTACCTCTCGGCGACAGAGGTGACGAACCTGCTTCAGGCCGTCCGGGCCGCATTCCCCCGTCCCACGCTCATCTGCGACCTGACCACGAGAGCGTTCGCACGCCGGTACAGCGCCAAGATCGGCGCCCGGCTCCAGGCGCTCGGGGCTCCGTACGGGCGCCTTGAGGCCGAGCCCGAGGAGTTGATCCAGTCCGCCGGGTTTCGAATGACCAGCCGGCAGTCGGTCATCGCGCGCGCG
>DASSYY010000365.1:0-5845 GCA_035703025.1 Gemmatimonadales bacterium
GGGAGGCGGTCGGGGGAGCGCTCGACGGCGGGACCTGGCTCACGGGCTCGGGCGACGGCCCCCAGGGGCGGGCAGCCGGGTCCGGCAGCGCGCGCCCGGGCGCGCGGAGTTTCGCCCAGGGCACCCTGCCGTTCGGCCCCCCGGCCCGCCTGTTCGACACCACGTACACCGTGTTCGAAGTGGACGCGATGGTCGAGCGCTACGAGGGGACTGCCGCGCCTGCGTACCCGTCCGACCTGGCAGAGGCGGGCATCGAAGGCGTGGTGCGCGCGAGCTACGTCGTGGACGCCACGGGCCGGGTGGACACGACCACGATCCGGATCCTCACAAGCGACCATCCCCGCTTCACCGCGTCGGTCCAGACCGCACTCGCCGAGATGCGCTTTCGACCGGCCACGCGCCGGGGCAAGCCCGTCCGGCAGCTCGTCGAGCAGCGGTTCCGGTTCCAGATCGGCCGGTCGGCGCAGATCGCGGCGCACGCGGGGTGAGCGCGCCCGACCTGCCTTAGCGTCACGACCCCCCCGCCCGCATCCGCCGCACCAGCGCCGGCAGGTTCTGGATGACCATCACGCGCGCCGCCGGACTGCTCCGCACCATCACGAACGTCTTCCCGTCGGGCGATACGCCGTAGTTCGCGTGCGGCGCCGTCCCCACGATGTCGCCGATCGGAAACAGTCGCGTCCGCTTGGTCACGGCGAGCGCCGGCGCCGTCGCGATGGCGGCCGCGACCAGGTAGGGACCTTCCTGCTTGGTCTCCCGATAGAACAGCTCCCGCCCGTCCGGGCTCCACACCGGCTCGTTCCCGCCGTCGGTCGAGACCAGCACCTGGTCCAGCTCCCCGGCGAGGTCGCGGACATATACCTCTTCCCGCCCCGACTGGTTCGACACGAACGAAATCCAGCGGCCGTCGGGCGACACGCCGACGAACGACTCGTTGAACCGGCTCGCCACCAGCGGCTCCAGCGGTCCCTTGCCGGCATTCCGGATGATGGCGGCGTCGGTGCCGGCGCCGCCCTGGGTCGAGTCGGGCAGCTTGGGGTCTCGCCGGAGATCGGCCGCGGTGGTGACCATCGCGCTGCCATCCTTGAGCCACTCCCCGGTGTACGCCAGCAGCGGTGAGGTCAGCAGGGTGTCCGGCGCCTCGGCGCTGCCCGGCCGCTTCCGGAGCAGCATCAGCAGCACACTCCCCGGCCGGTTCACCGGCACAATGTAGGTGAGGTAGCGACCGTCCGGCGTCCAGGTGGCGTCGTGCCCGTCGCGATCGAAGGTGGCGCGGGTGAACGTCCCCTCCGCCAGGTCCAGGATCCAGACGTTGCGCCCCTCGAGCGAGCTGAAGTCCAGCGAGAGCCGGCGGCCGTCGGGCGAGAACAGCGGGTGATGGAAGTTCCGCCGCTCGGGCGTCGCCAGCCGGCTCGCGCCGTTCCGCTCGACGAACACCAGCGACGCCGGCTCCTGCGGGATGTAGGCGACGTTGCCGTTCTCGGCGACGGCGAACTGGGCCACCCCGCTTCCGGTGACCGACACGTTGGTCGCCACCGTCACCGGCGCCGCGCTGACTTTACGCCGCCCCGGATCGAACGGCGCAGCCTGCAAGGTGCCGGTGCCCGTCAGGAACACCAGCAGCCCCTGGGTCACCCGCGCTTCGACGACCGGAGTGCTCAGGATCTGGGTCTCGGCCCCGGTCTCGAGATTCACCAGCACGACCGGACCGGCGGTGGTCCCGACCCGCGTCCGCACGGTGAGCGCGGAGCGTCCGTCGCCCAGGATCTGAAGCAGGCGGTACCCGCCCTTGTGCAGCCTGGCCACCAACGAGTCGTCCTCGACCGTGCCCAGGTCGGCGTCGCTGCTGTACCAGAGCTTGCCGTCAGGGGCGAACGCCGCATCGCTCGTAGACAGCGAGGAGGAGACCAGCTCCTGGGTGCCGCCGTCGAGCGGGAGGCGCAGCACCTGCCGCGTGACGGCCTGCGTCCCCAGGATCCAGCGACCGTCGGGCGACACCAGCGGACTGCCCATGCCGAGCGCGTTCTGGATCGGCGTTCCCGCCTCCGCGTCGAGCGACTGCCGCATCAGCCGGAGCGTGCCGTCCGTGCCTCCGACGGCGTACACCACCGTCTGCCCATCCGGGAGAAACACCAGGTGGCGCAGCTGCGAGCTCGCCCCGCTCCCACCCAGGCCCGGTACCAGGATGCCGAGCCGGGACGGCGGAAGCTCGGGCCGAGGCCGGCTCAGCGCCCAGGCGGCGACAGCGGCAGATACGCCCGCCACTACCCAGCCGGCCCACAGGAGCGGCGCCCGGCGCACGCTGGCGGCCGGCCGCGCGGCCACCATCGGAACGGTGGGCACGGGTCCGCTCCGCGAGCCGGTGCCCGTCAGCGCGTCGCTGAACTCGCGCGCCGAGCCCCAGCGATCGGCCGGCAGCTTCTGCAGCGCGGTCATGATCGCGGTCTCGGCGGCCGGCGGGACCGTCGGCCGCTTGGGCCGGAGCGGCGGCGGCTGCTCGGTGAGCACCTTGGCGACGATCGCCTGCGAGCTGGGCCCGGTGAACGGCGGCTCGCCGGCCAGCATCTCGTAGGTCATGGCGCCGAGGGCGTACACATCGCTCCGGGCGCCGATCTCCCGCTCGCCCATCGCCTGCTCGGGCGACATATAGGCCGGCGTGCCGAGCGACATGCCGGTCTGCGTCATCCGGCTGCCGCCGGCCTGGTGCACGGCGAGCGCGATGCCGAAGTCGGCCACCAGTGCCGCCCCGTCCTGGAGCAGGATGTTCTCCGGCTTGATGTCGCGGTGGACCACGCCCTGGCGGTGGGCGTAGTCGAGCGCGGAGGCCACCTCGCGCGCCAGCCGGAGCGACTCCTCGACCGGGAGCTGCCGCTCGCGCAGCAGGCGGGCGCGGAGCGACTCGCCGGCGACGAACGGCATCACGTAGTAGAGCAGGCCGTCGGCCTCGCCCGAGTCGATCAGTCCCAGGATGTGCGGGTGCTGCAGGTTGGCGGTGACCTTGATCTCGGCCAGGAACCGGTCGCCGCCGATCACGGCGGAGAGCTCGGGGTGCAGCACCTTGATGGCGACCTTGCGGCCGTGCCGCAGGTCCTCGGCGAGGTAGACGACGGCCATGCCGCCCTGGCCCAGCTCGCGGTCGAGCCGGTAGCGGTCGGCCAGCGCTACCTGGAGCCGGTGGAGCACCTCGGGCATGTGGCGTCTTTTGTTGGGGTACCCCGAAGATAACGCCGGGTGGAGGAGGCGGCGAGCCGTGCCCGGGTGTCTACTGCAGCGTAGGCTGATCCCACGCGGAGCCTGTCCGCAGACAGGTGCTCGTACCTGCTGCGGTGCTACCGGGACGGTCTCCGAGGGCCTGGCAGTCGCTCCCCACAGCGAGACCCTGAAACCTCCGTCCACGGCCAATGGTGGACGGACGTGCCATGGCCGAGATTGTCGCTCGCGGTTCGAACAACCGCTGAGGGGTCGACATCTCGCGTCCAGGGGTTTGCCGTATGTCCGGCATGAGAAGGCTTGTCCGTCGCACTTGGGTCCGCTGCCAGGTGAAATCGTCCGTTGGATACTCGGCGCTGGTCGCCGCCCTGGCCGTTGGCACTCTCGCCACGCCGATGGCGGCGCAGTCGGTCTGCCGTCCCGCCACCAACTCGAACGAGGCGAAGACGCTGGCCAACTTCGCGGTGCCGCTCGCGTTCAGTCCGGGCGGGGCGCCGGGTCGTCGGAGCGGGCTCACGCTGGGGTTCGAGGCCGCGTCCGTGCCGAACGTGGATCCCGCGACGGCGACCCCCACGACCTGCCGGCCCGGGAAGGGGCCCGAGAATACCGACCTCCTCCCGGCGCTGGCCCGGCCCCGCATCGGGGTCCCGCTCCCGCTCGGCCTGGCGCTCGAGGCGTCCTGGATCCCGCCGGTCCGGGTGGCGGGGGTGAAGGCGAACGTGATCGGCCTGTCCCTGACCAAGACCATCGGCCACGCCGATGGGCTGGCCGCGGCGGTGCGCGCCCATGCCACGTTCGGCTCGATCCATGCACCGATCACCTGCAGCCGGGAGGAGCTCGGCGATGCGGTCAGCGAGTGCTTCCAGGGCACCGTGTCGGACGATCGCTACTCGCCCAACATCGTGGGCGCGGACATCAGTGTCGGCTGGGCGATGGCGAACGGGCGGCTCCGTCCGTACGTGGGGTCCGGCTACAGTCGTCTGGAGCCCCGCTTTCAGGTGAACTTCAGGAATCAGTTCGGCGACCTGGACACCACGCGTGTCGCCGTGAACCTGAATCGCGCGGTGTTCTTCGGCGGAGCGGTGTGGCAGCTCTCCGATCGCCTCGCCGTCGCGGGAGAGATCTATGCCGTCCCCTCGGACGCGGCCACCGGCCGGCTGGTGGTGCGGCGAGCCGTTGGTCCCTGAGTGCGGTCAAGCGGTTTCGTAGTGTGCGGGTCCACTTGTGGAAGGATGGAGACGAGGACATGAGCGAGAGAAACTCGGCGCGCAGGAACGGCCTGATGGCGAGGCAGGCGCGCTGGACGACGATGGCCCTGGGGCTGGCGCTGTGCGCCGCGACGGCGCACGCCCAGCAGCCCGACCGATTTCGGCCGGGGCCGTCCGATACGACTGGCAGCGACCCGGCCGCGGCGGAAGCGCCGCTGTCCGGCTCGGTGGACGAGCGGGTCAAGGCGCTGGATTCGGTCACCTATCGCCTGGCCCCGGGCAGCCGCCTGCAGGTGCAGACGGGCAAGGCCGGGCTCTTCGGGTTCGCCGGCCACACCCACCTGATCCAGGCCCGCGCGTTCCGCGGGGAGGTGGTCTACTACCCCAAGAACCCCGCCAGCTCTCGGGTGGACATTACGGTGCTCACCGACAGCCTCGAGGTTCTCACGCCGCCGGACACGGCCGAGATCCGCAAGGTCACGGCGACGATGCGCACGGACATCCTGCGCACGGAGGAGTACAAGGAGATCAGGCTCACGTCCCGACAGGTGACGCCGACCGCCACCGGGTTTCACATGGTCGCCGCGGTGACCCTGGTGGGACAGACCCGTGAGGTGCCGATCGACGTCGCCGTGCAGATCGGCGTGGATACCCTCGAGGCCGCCACGGCCTTTTCGCTGAAGCAGACCGATTTCGGCATCAAGCCCTTCAGCGGCGGCCCGGGCGGCACCGTGAAGGTGGCGGACAAGGTGACGTTCAGTATCCGGGCGGTTGCCGTGCGCGCGGAGCCGGAGCACCAGTAAGTCGAAGCGTCGAATCACCACCGGCGGTGAGTTGGCCGCCCGGTGGCGGGGGAGTGAGACGGGCTGCCCCCACCCTGCGTATCTCCTCGTGAAGCGAAACCGGCCCACCGCCTGCGAGCGGCGGCCGGCAACCCACCCACGAGGAGGCACAGATGCAGCGGCTTGGAATTTCCCGGAGATGGCGGCCCGTGGCCGCATGCCTGTCACTGGCGTTCTTGGCCGCCGCGTGCGGCGGGGGTCACGACGGCGGCACCGGTCCCAACGGGGGCAACGGCCAGGTCGCGGGCGACTACCTGCTCGTGGGCGCCGGCGGCAACGCGGTCCCGACGGTCATCAACTCGCCCGTCTGCGGCCCGAGCGAGATCGACAACGGCGGCCTGACGCTGAGCGCGGACGGCACGTATCAGATGCAGTTCAACTGGCGGGACGAGAACGGCGCCCAGTTCGCGGGCGATCACGGGCGGTACCACGTCGGCGGCAACGGGCTTCAGTTCACCTCCGAGGCGTGGGGGGACCAATTCGAGGGCGGGACGGACGGCGGGTCGGTGTGGCTGACCTGGGACTTCTGCGCCGACAACCAGGGGCCGGAGCTGGACCTCGCATTCTCCAAGTGAGGCCGGCGGC
>DASSYY010000262.1:0-5761 GCA_035703025.1 Gemmatimonadales bacterium
GCAGCGGCGGCAGGGCCAGCAGCGCGATCCAGGCCCAGGCCGGCACCCGGTGTACTGTCCGCCACGCGAAGGCCGGCCGGTCCCCGCGCAGTAGCGCGGGCGGGAGCGCCGCGGCGGCGGCGGTCTCACCCCGCGCGGTCACGGGCAGCGAGGTCGCGGCCAGGCTCAGGTCCTGATACCGGTCGCCCGCGAGATCGAAATAGGTGTAGCGCACCGGCGGCAACGCGAGCGCTCCGGCGGAGTCGGGCACGACCAGATAGCGGAAGGTCTTGGTGCCGCCCACGCGCCCTTCGGTCGAGGTGACCTTCTCGTCCACCCGCTCCAGGTACGCGCGAACGTCGGCCGGCCAGTGCACCTCGGGGTTGGGCCACAGGGCGGTGTTGCCCTCGCCGGCGAGCCGCACCTCGACGGCCACGCCCTCGCCGACCGTGGCGGTGGGCCGATCGACGTGCCGCTCGAGCGTGAGGCCCGCGCCGATCGCGCCGCCGAACGCCGCCGGTCGACCGGCCACTGGGAGCGGTCGCACCACGAGCGTGTCCGCCCGGCTCGACAGCGCGAAGCGCTCCTCCTGGCTGAAGAACTGGAGCGCGACCGGCGTGCTGTACTTGAGGGTCGCGCGCGGGATGCTCAAGGTCCCGGGCAGGAGCGGGAACACCACCTGGTGCGACACGAAGAGGTCGTACCACTGGCCTCGGATGTTCCGGGTGGCGGCAATGCCGGTGGGTGTGGTCTGGGGGAAGCTCCACACGCCGTCGATCACCGGCGGCTGGAGCGTCGGCGGCCGGCGAAGCTGCAGCCGGAGGTCGCGGGGAAACCAGGCCGCGGTGACCACGTCCACCTGCTCGCCGACCCGCACGCTGTCAGTGGAGACGAGGAGGTCGACCGCGGGCTGCCCGGGGGGTGGCGGCGTGGCCCGGTCGAGCAGGCGGCGCAGTCGCGGGCTCAGGGTCGATGCGGTGGCCGCACGGTTGGCGGCGACGTCCACCACGACGGGTGCGGCCTCGACCGTGTCGCGCCCCTGCACCGCGCGCGCGGGGCCGATCTGCCAGTGGCCGGGACGCGCCGCCCGGAGCCGGAGCTCGAGCACCGTCGTGCGGATCGGCCCGGCGCCCAAGCCCACCTCGGTGCGCTCGCTCCGGGCCACGATCTCGAGCCCCGTGATCGGTGCCAGGGTGACCTGCATCGGGACGGGCGAGTGACTCACCGCGCGAAGCGTGAACGTGAGCTCCTCGCCGACGGAGACGCGGTCTTCGTCGACCGACGCCTCGAGCTGCGGCCGCTGGTCCTGCGCCGCCGCGAGCGCCGCGGCGATCAGCAGTGGCCAGGCCGCCCGCGCCGCCGCGCTCACCAGTCCTTCACGCCGCCGGAGGAGGCGGTCATCCGGCGCTGCTGCTCCTCGCGCGTCTGGCGCTCCCGGCGCTCCATGGAATTGAGGATCTGCTCGGCCTGGCTCTGGCTCAGGTCGCGTGGCTCCGGCTGCGGCGGGCGGGGCTGCGGCGCCTGAGGGCCGCCGGTCGGCGGCGGCGGGCTGCCTCCCCCGCCGCTCTGCGGCGGCGGCGGCGGCCTCCGCCGCTCGGCGAGCTCCAGGTTCCACTTGGCGCGCGCCGAGGAGGGCTCGAGCAGGAGCGCCTGGCGCAGCCGGTCGATGGCGTCGTCGAGCAGCTCCTCCTGCCGCGAGGTGTCGGCCCTGGCGGCCAGGAGGCTCGCCAGCCCCAGGTTGTACAGCGCCCGATATCGCAGGCCGGGGTCGAGCGACTTGGTCGCCTGGGCCAACGCACCCCGCGCCACGGTGAGGCGACCCGCCTCGAGCGCGGCGGTCCCGGCGTTGTAGAAGGCGGTGTCCTTGGCGCGACCGGCGCTCGCTTCCTTCAGGAACTCCGCCGCGGCCCGGGTGGGGTCGCCCGCGGCGAGGGCGCGCCCGCCGGCGGTCGGCCGCTGTGCCGACGCGCGCTGGCCAAGGAGGAGGAGTCCGGCGATGCCGATGAGCGCCGGTCCCGGCCGCGCGATCGTGTAGCCCAGCAGAAGGAGGGCTGCGATCAGGCCGGGAATCCAGGCCCGGGGCACCAGGTCCGCGGTGCGCGTCGCCGAGGTCGGGCTCCGCTTCATCGCGGCGACCAGATCGCGCACCGCGCCCGCCTGGTCCGGCGCCTCGCTGGGCACGAGCGTCCCCTCGGCGGCGTCGACGACCGCCCGGAGAATGTCGTCGCGCCGCTGAGTCTGGATGACGGTCCCGTCCTCGTCGCGCTTGTACTCGACCAGCGTGCCGGTCGAGTCGCGGATCGGAATGCGCGACGGCGCGGCGCTGCCCTCGGCCACCATGATGAGATGGACGCCCGCCTTTTTGAGCGCCTCGGCCTCGCGGACGATGTCAGTGAGGGTGTCGTGCGCCTCACCATCGGTGAAGACCACGAGCACGCGGTCGGCCGGATCGCTCGTGGCGCCGAGGAGCTGGCCACCCTGGGCGAACACGCTGGAGAGGTTCGAGCCTCCCTCGCTCGCGAGGTCGGGATCGAGCGCATCGAGATAGAGCCGGATGGCGCTCCCGTCGACGGTGAGCGGCGCCAGGATGTAGCTCTTCCCCGCGAACGCGATCAGCCCCAGCCGGTCGCCCTCCAGGTCCTGGATCAGGCGGCGTGCCTCCCGGATCGAGCGCTGCAGCCGGTTGGGCGAGGCATCCTCGGCCAGCATCGACCGGCTGATGTCCATCGCGAAGACCAGGCTCAGCGCCCGCGACTCGGTGCGCACCTCGGTCCGGCCCCACCGCGGTCCCGCCAAGGCCACGACCGCCGACAGGCCGGTGAGCCCGAGCACGATCGGAGCCCAGGTGCCGCGGGCGCGCGCCAGCCGCCCCAGCGCCGGCGACCACCGGCGCGCCAGCCGGATGCGGCGGCGGCGGCCCAGCCACGCCGCGAACCCCAGCGCCAACCCCAGGACGGGCGCGAGAAACAGCAGCAGCGGCGCGTCGAACATCATGGGACGCGCACCACCAGCGTGCTGCCGAGCACCAGCTCCAGCGCGAGCGCCGCGAGCGCCAACAGCACCAGCGGCCGGGTGGCCTCTTCGTACGTCGTGTACCGCGTCACCTGGATCGGAGTCTTCTCGAGCTCGTCGATCTGGCGGAAGATGCGGCTCAGCGCCTCGCTGTCCCGGGCGCGGAAGTAGCGGCCGCCGGTCTTGGCAGCGATCTCGCGCAGGAGCGGCTCGTCGATGCGGACCGGCAGGAGCTCGTAGCGGAACCCGCCCAGCCCCCGCCCCGTCGGGATCGGCGCCTCGCCGATGGTGCCCACGCCGATGGTGTACACCTTGATCCCGTAGGCGGCGGCGGTCGCCGCGGCGGTGCGCGGATCGATCAGGCCGCGGTTGTTCTCGCCGTCGGTGAGCAGCAGGACGACCTTCGACTTGTCCGGCGCACGGCGGAGCCGGTTGACCGCGGTGGCGAGCCCGCTCCCGATCGCCGTGCCGTCCTCGAGGCTCCCGATCTGGAGGTCCATCACCGCCTGCTCGATCACCGGGTAGTCCAGGGTGACCGGCACCTGGGTGAGCGCCTCTCCCGCGAAGGCCACCAGGCCGATCCGGTCGGCGGTGCGCCCGCGGATGAACGCGACCGCCTGCTGCTTCGCCACCGCGAGCCGGTTGGAGGGCGCGAAATCCTCGGCCAGCATGCTGCTCGAGATGTCGATGGTGATGACGATCGCGATCCCTTCCTGCTTCACTTCGACGGTGTCACCGCCGATCCGGGGCCCGGCCCCGGCCAGGATCAGCGCCGCCACGCTGAGTGCCCGCAGTGCCGGCGGCAGCGCCACCCACCAGCGCCGCGCGCTCACCGCGGCGGGAATGGTGACGTCGCTGTACCGCGCGGCCGGCACCTCGCCCCGGCGGCGGCGCCACCACCACACTACCAGGCCGAGCAGGAGGAGCAGCAGCCAGGGCCGGGCGAAGGTCACGCGGCCTCCGGGGCGAGCCGCGGCACGAGCTCCTCGACCCAGCGCGCGAGCCCGATGGCGTCGGGGAAGGCCGTGTGGCCGAACCGTGCCTCGTCGAGCGACCGCAGCACGTCGCCCAGCTCGGCGAGCGGCCAGTCGGGTCGCACGGCGATCGTCGCCAGCAGCGATTCGGTGTCCAGGCCCGCGTGCGCCGCGGGCATCCGGGCGGCAATGAGTGCCCGGAGCCGGGCGGTGGCGACCGACGCCACCGCCCGGGTTTCACCCGCGTCGGCCCAGCGCTCGAGCGGCGCCTCCCGCGGCCCGGGCGGCGGGAGCACGGGGCGCGGCCGCGGGTGGCCGCGCCGCCGCCACCACCAATGCAGCGGCGCGAGCAGCACGGCCGCCACGCCGAGGAGCACGAGCAGCGGGATCGCCGTGGCGCTGGTTCGCGGAACGAAATCGGCGCGTGGCTGCGGCGCGATGGTGGAGTCGGGCGGCGCGGAGGGGAGCACGCTCGCGATCCGGAGGCTCACGGGCTGCGGCGGCAGCGAGTCGATCGGTCCGCCGGCTCTGAGCAGGAGGGGCCCGGGCACGTCGACGGTCATCGTCCCCGCGCGCCAGACCACGATCGGATAGGCGATCTCGGCCGAGTCGCCGCGCGGGGTGACCACCGGTGCGCCGAGGCGCTCGATCGATTCCGGGGCGTCCCAGTCGGCGGGCCGAAGCGTGGCGCCGGCCGGCACCGCGACGGTGCGGCTGACCCAGACGGTGTCGCCCACCGTCGGCGCGGCGGCCTGCGCCGGGCCCTGGCTCATCCGCGGTGGATCCGCCGGGCGCGCGCCGCGAAGGCCCGCCGGAGCGGGAACGCGTACGGCACGCCGGTCTCGAGGTGGACCTGGTCGGCGCCCGCCGCGGCGAGCGTCCGGCTCCGCTCCTCCCGCCGTGCCCGGGTGAGCTCGCTCACGCGGGTGCGCACGTCGCGGCTCCCGGTGTCGACCAGCACCCGCCGGCCCGATTCGGCGTCCAGCATCTCGATCCAGCCGGACTCCGGCAGCTCATGCTCGCGGGGATCGTCGACCGTGATGGCGACCAGCTCGTGCCGCGCCGCCAGCCGGCGGAGCGGCTTCTCCCAGCCCTCGGCGATGAAGTCGGAGAGCACCACGACGATGCTGCGGTGGCGAAGCAGCCGGCTGGCATACGACAGGCTCGCCGCCAGGTTGGTCCGCCGACCCGCCGGCTCGAACGCCACCAGGTCGCGGATGACCCGGAGCGCGTGGCGCCGGCCCTTCCGGGGCGGGATCACCCGCTCGACCTCGTCGGCGAAGAGCAGCGCGCCGACCCGGTCGTTCTGGCGCGCCGCCGCGAGCGCCAGCACGGCCGCCACCTCGACGGCGAGCGACCCCTTGGTGAGCGGCTCGCCGAAGCGGGTCGAGCCCGACTGGTCCACGAGCAGCATGAGCGTAAGCTCGCGCTCCTCGGTGAAGGTCTTGACGAACGGGCTCCCGATCCGCGCGGAGACGTTCCAGTCGATCGCGCGGAAATCGTCGCCCGACTCGTAGGCGCGCACCTCGGCGAACTCCATGCCCTGCCCGCGGAAGACCGAGCGGTATTCGCCGGCGAAGAGCGACCCGACGAGCCCCCGGGTGCGGAGCTCGATGCCCTTGACCTGCTTCAGGATTTCAGGGGATACGGCGGGCATGGGAGGCGGTTACGGCACCCGCAGCGCGGCGAGCACCTTGGTCACGACGTCGTCGCTGGTCACGTCCTCGGCCTCGGCCTCGAAGGTGAGCACGATGCGGTGGCGCAGCACGTCCGGGGCCAGCGCCCGGACGTCCTCC
>DASSYY010000378.1:0-7109 GCA_035703025.1 Gemmatimonadales bacterium
CGGTACTGGAGCCGGCCGCGTGGGGCGTGCCCGTGGTGTTCGGCCCGCGCTGGCAAGACAGCCGGGATGCCGCGCTGCTTCTGGGCGGGGGCGCCGCCGAGACCCTGGAGGAGGCGGGTGGAGCGGGCGGAGCCGGAGCGGCGCTGGCGGAGCGGTGGGAGCGGTGGATCGAGGATGAGCCGCGCCGGGCGGCACAGGGCGGCCGCGCGCGCGCGATCGTGACGGAGGGGCTGGGAGCGGCGCGGCGATCGGCCGAGATGCTGGCGCCGCTTATTTCGTCACGACCCCCTCGAAGGTGACCGTGCGCGGGACGATGAGGCCCGCCGTCAGCACGGTGAACAGCACGTCGCTCCACCGGCTGCGCACCCGGATCTTCACCTTGGCGACGCCCCCTCCCCCCACCAGCTGCGCGGCCAGCGCCTTCCGGATCGATGGCTCCTTGAGCCGAGCGATGCCCCATAGCCCGAACACCGCCTTGCTCGAGACGACGAAGCGGTCGCCGGCGGGCGGCTGCCCCGCGGCCGACGCGAGCGTGGCGGGCACGCCGAGCGTCGTGGCGTCGAACGTCTGGGCGCAGCCGCCCAGCAGGCAGACCATGGCGAGGGTGAGGGCGGCGCGGCGCCCCCTCACAGCCCCGGCACCCGGAAGGCATAGTGCGCCCCGATGCCGAACGTCGCCGGATCGGCGACATCCTTGGCGAAGACGCGGTCGTAGGCCGCGTGGATGCCGAACCCGTTCAGCAGGTTGAGCTCGAGGCCGCCCGACAGGCCGAAGTTGGTCTCGGTGTTCGAGGCGGTCCCGGCCTTCTGGTAGCTGATGTCGACCCGCGGCGCGAGCCACGGATGGATCGAGAGCACCGGGTTGGGGATCACCAGCCCGAAGCCGATACCGATCGGGAACCGGTAGGCCGAGACTTCCTCATTGGGAAGGAAGCCCTCGCTCAGCTTCAGGTAGCTCACGCCGCCCTGCAGCGTGACCGACAGCGGCACCAGCGGGCCGCCGAGCAGCTTGTAGTTGAGCGTCCCGCCCACCGACACGTCGCTGCCGCCGGGGCCGCTCTGGTCGAATGAGGACAGGGTGGCGGTGATCCCGAAGCGCCCGAACCCGCCCCGCCCCGTCACGCCGTAGACCGTGCCCCCGCCGGCCTGGTCGTTGGGAAAGCCGACGTCGCCGTAGAGCGCGATGCCGCGCGGGACGCCCATGTTGTAGACGGGCAGCCCCGGGTTCTGGGCCCGGGCTGGAGACGCGCCCAGCGCGAGGGCGAGAACGACGATGGCGCGCACGGTGTACCGCATGCTACCTCCGTGGGAGCGGCTGCTCGGGGTGGATGCAAGGCGCCAGAAGCTACTTGGGCGCTTCGCGGGAAGTCAATCGCGCGGGCGCCAACGACAACGCCCGGTCGCGGAGGTCCGCGGCCGGGCGTTTCGGTCGGTGACGACGGTCAGCGGATGTACGCGACGCTGACGCCGACGCCTTCGATGTCGCCCAGGCCTCCGCTGGCGCGGATGGCCCACTGCTCACTGAAGCGGATATCGACGCCCAGGCCGAGGGCGAAATTCACGTCGCTCTCGCCACCGCCGAAGGTCGGGACGATGACCGGGTGGGCGTAGGGCACGAACGTGGTGTTGGAGCCCTCGAGGTCGAAGCGCCGGCCCAGCGAGATGCCGACCGGGATGTAGTAGGCGTCGTCCCCGTCGCCGATGTTGGCGCCGAGGCCGAGGGTGAGTGAGCCGTCGAGCGGGAAGCTTTCGCTGTAGCTCACGACCTGGGTGCGGAAATCGCCGCCGATGAGGAAGCGGGTCCCAGCCGAGCCGTTCAGGTCCGCGAAGCCGCCCCGCACGCTGAAGTCGTTCGCCCCCTGGCCGTACCGATAGAAGCCCTCGAGCGCGAGGCTCACGCCCTCGCCCGGATCCGACAGCGACACCCCGAGCTCGTGGCTGGTGAAGGCACGGTAGGGCGCCTTGAAGATGGGCGTGCCCGTCTCCTGCGCGGCCGAGGTCCCGGCCGCCCCCGCGAGCAGAGCGAGCACCAGGATCCCGCCGCAGACATTATGACGCATGAGACTCTCCTTGTACGTGTTCGGCCACCACGCGTACCCGATTGTCCACGACCTGGAGGAACCCACCGCGAACCACGAACCGATTCACTGCGTCGGCGCGCCGCACCGTGAGCGTGCCCTCTCCCAACAGCGTCATGAACGGTGCGTGATTCGGCAGGATGCCGACTTCGCCGTCGAAGGCGGGCGCGACGACCGCATCCGCTTCACCGTCGAACATAGACGCCTCGGGGGAGATCACCGTGACTTGCATCACGAGCTCGCCAGCTTCTTGGCCTTCTCGACCGCCTCGTCGATGCCGCCGACCATGTAGAACGCCTGCTCGGGCAGGTGGTCGAACTCGCCGGAGAGCACCCGCTCGAACGAGGAGATGGTCTCCTCGAGCTTCACGTACTTGCCCGGGAACCCGGTGAACTGTTCGGCGACGAAGAACGGCTGCGACAGGAAGCGCTGGAGCCGGCGCGCCCGCCCGACGACCAGCTTGTCCTCCTCGCTCAGCTCGTCCATGCCGAGGATCGCGATGATGTCCTGGAGGCTCTTGTAGCGCTGCAGCGTGCGCTGGAGGCCGATGGCGACGTTGTAATGCCGCTCGCCGATGAACTGGGGATCGAGGATCCGGCTCGAGCTGTCGAGCGGGTCCACGGCCGGATAGATGCCGAGCTCGGAGATGGCGCGCGAGAGCACCACCGTGGCGTCCAGGTGCGCGAACGCCGTGGCCGGCGCCGGGTCGGTGAGGTCGTCGGCGGGCACGTAGATGGCCTGCACCGACGTGATCGAGCCCTTGGTGGTCGAGGTGATCCGCTCCTGCAGGTCGCCCATCTCGGTGGCCAGCGTCGGCTGGTAGCCCACCGCGCTCGGCATCCGGCCGAGCAGCGCCGATACCTCCGAGCCCGCCTGGGTGAAGCGGAAGATGTTGTCGATGAAGAGCAGCACGTCCTGGCCCTCGACGTCGCGGAAGTACTCCGCCACCGTGAGGCCGCTCAGGCCGACCCGGAGGCGCGCCCCCGGCGGCTCGTTCATCTGGCCGTAGATCAGGGCGCAGCTCTTGATGACGCCGCTCTCCTCCATCTCGAGGTAGAGGTCGTTCCCCTCGCGCGTGCGCTCGCCCACGCCGCAGAAGACCGACTTGCCGCCGTGACCCTTGGCCACGTTGTTGATCAGCTCCATGATCACGACCGTCTTGCCCACGCCGGCGCCGCCGAAGAGGCCGATCTTGCCGCCCTTTACGAACGGCGCGATCAGGTCGATGACCTTGATGCCGGTCTCGAAGATCTCGGTCTTGGGCTCGAGGTCGGTGAACTTGGGCGTCTCGCGGTGGATCGGCCAGCGGAGCGTGCCCGCCGGGATCTCCGCGCCGCCGTCCACCGGCTCGCCGAGCACGTTGAGGATGCGGCCCAGGGCCACCTCGCCCACCGGCACCGTGATGGCCGACCCGGTGTCCGTCACCTTCATCCCGCGGGTCACGCCGTCGGTCGAGCTCATGGCGACCGCGCGCACCTGGTTCTGGCCGATGTGCTGCTGGACCTCGGCGGTGAGCCGGACGGGCACGGTGCCCGAGTCGTCCTCGAGCGTGAGCGCGTTGTAGATCTCCGGCAGGTGCTCGGGCTCGAACTCGACGTCGAGCACCGGGCCGATGACCTGCACGACCCGGCCGACGTTCCTCTGGGTCTTGGGCGCGGCGCCGGACTTTTCGGTTGCGATAGCGGTTGCCATGAAGTGATCTCTCTCGTGTTCAGCGTGACGAGTTGCCTAGCCCTGCAGCGCCGCGGCGCCGCCGACGATTTCCGCGATCTCCTGCGTGATCTGCGCCTGCCGCTGCCGGTTGTACGTGCGCTTGAGGAGCTCGAGGATCTCCCCGGCGTTGTCCGTCGCGTTCTTCATGGCCGTGCGCCGGGCACCGTGCTCCGCGGCAGCGGTCTCGACCAGGCCCCGGTACACGGCATTCCGCACATAGAGCGGGAGCAGCTGCTCGAGGATGGCTTCGGCGCTCGGGGACAGGATGTAGTCCCGCGCGGGCGCGTCCGAGGGCGGGGCCTCGACCGGGAGGATCCGCACGGTGGCCGGCGGGGTCTGGAGGGCGCTGATGAACTGGGCCTGAACCAGGTCGACGCTGGCGAGCTGGCCCGCCGCGTAGGCCTCGATCAGCGGCTGGACGATCTCCGCGGCGTGCTCGGCCGTCGGCCGGTCGCCGATGTCCTGGCGCTCCGCGGCCAGCGTGCGGCCGAGGTAGCGGAAGAAGCCGATCCCCTTCTTGCCGATGCCGTGGAGCTCGACGGTGTATCCCTCGGACTCGAGCTGCTCGATCCGCCGCCGCGCCTCCTTGATCAGGTTGGCGTTGAAGCCGCCGGCGAGGCCGCGGTTCGAGGTGAGCAGGATGACTGCGGCCCGGGTCGGGCCGCCCTTGGCCGGCGGCGCGGGGCGGCGGAGCAGCGGGAACCGCTCGGCCAGCTCGGCCGTGAACAGGTCGGAGATGACCTCGCGCAGGGCCTGTGCGTACGGCCGCGCCGCCACCACCCGGTCCTGCGCCCGCTTCAGCTTCGACGTGGCCACCAGCTCCATCGTCTTGGTGATCTTGCGGGTATTCTGGACGGACCGGATCCGCCCCTTGAGCTGCCGACCCTTGGCCATCAGTCGGCCGTGAAGAGCGGCTTGAAGGCCGCGATCGCCGCCTTGAGCTTCCCGGTCAGGTCGTCGTCGAGCACCTTCTTGGTCCGGATCCCGCTGAGGATCTCCGGCTGCTTGGCCTCGAGGTAGTCGAGGAACTCGCGCTCCCACTGCCGGATGTGGTCGACCTTGACCTCGTCAAGGAAGCCGTTGGTGACGGTGTAGATGATCGCCACCTGCTTCTCCACGGGAACCGGCTGGTACTGCGGCTGCTTGAGCACCTCGACCAGCCGGGCGCCGCGCGCGAGCTGCCGCTGCGTGGCGGCGTCGAGATCGGAGCCGAACTGCGCGAAGGCCTCGAGCTCGCGGTACTGGGCCAGCGACAGCCGGAGCGGGCCCGCCACCTGCTTCATCGCCTTGACCTGCGCGTTGCCGCCCACCCGGCTCACGCTGATGCCGGCGTCCACCGCCGGCCGCACGTTGGAGTAGAACAGGTCGGTCGTGAGGAAGATCTGCCCGTCGGTGATCGAGATGACGTTGGTCGGGATGTAGGCCGATACGTCACCCGCCTGGGTCTCGATGATCGGGAGCGCCGTGAGCGACCCGCCCGGCTTCTTGATCCGGGGGTCGAACTTGATGGTTTCCGGGTTCTCGTTGATCTTCGCGGCGCGCTCGAGCAGGCGGCTGTGAAGGTAGAACACGTCGCCCGGGTAGGCCTCGCGGCCCGGCGGCCGGCGGAGAATGAGCGAGAGCTGGCGGTAGGCGGCGGCCTGCTTGGAGAGGTCGTCGTACACGCAGAGGGTCGGCTTCCCCTCCTCGTACATGAAGTACTCGGCGAGCGCGCAGCCGGTGTACGGGGCGATGAACTGGAGCGGGGCCGGATCCGACGCGGATGCCACCACGACGATCGAGTATTCGAGCGCGCCCGCGTCGCGGAGCTTCTCGACCACCGTGGCCACGGTCGACCGCTTCTGGCCGATCGCGACGTACACGCAGATGACGCCGGTGCCCTTCTGGTTGATGATCGTGTCGACCGCGATGGCGGTCTTGCCGGTGCCGCGGTCGCCGATGATCAGCTCGCGCTGGCCGCGGCCGATCGGGATCATCGCGTCGATGGCCTTGATGCCGGTCTGGAGCGGCTCCTTCACCGGCTGGCGGACGATGATGCCCGGCGCCACCATCTCGACCTGGCGGGAGGTCGTCGTCTGAATCGTGCCGCGGCCGTCGACCGGACGCCCGAGGGCGTCGACCACGCGACCGAGCATGGCGGGCCCGGCCGGGACCTCGAGCAGGCGGCCCGTGCGGCGGACCTCGTCGCCTTCCTTGAGCTTGAGGTAGTCGCCCAGGATCGCGGCGCCGACGTTGTCCTCTTCGAGGTTGAGGACCAGGCCCGCGACCGTTTCCCCGGTCTCGGCGGCGGTGAACTCGAGCATCTCGCTCGCCACGGCCGACTGCAGGCCGTAGATGCGGGCGATGCCGTCGCGGACCTCGAGCACGGTGCCGACCTCCGACACGTCGGCCGTGGTGAGGTCGGCGGCGGCGATCTCGCGGAGCAGGATGTCCTTGAGCTCGCCGGGACGGAGAATGGAATCGGTGGCCATGTCGGGAGCAGCCTGACTTAAAGGAAGAAGGGATGCCCTGAACAGCTTGTGAAAATAATCACAATGCAGGGGGCCGGGCAAGGGTCGGACGCGAGCGAGGCTCCAAGCTACACGCGAGGCCCCGGGGCGTCACCGGCCGACGCTACCGCTGGCCGGTCGCCTGCCCCAGCCGCGCCATCGCGGCCCGGGGACGGGCCCGCCCCGGCTGCCGCCCGAGGACTTGACCGTAGGCGGCGCGGGCGTCCTCTGGCCGGCCGACCTGAGCCAGCAAGTCGCCGTACAACTCCCGCGCGGGCAGGACCGGGCCGGGCGTGACCGGATGCTTCTCCACGGCGTCCTCCAGGTCGGCCGCGGCCGCCCCGAGCCGGAGCGCCTCCGCCGTGTCGCCCGCCGCGAGCGTCACCCAGGCTGAGGCGGCCAGCCGCTGGATGCGGACCTGGGTGGACCAGTAGGTCTGCGGGCCGCCCGCCGACGCGAGGCTCCGCTCAAGGCCGGCGAGCGAATCGATCTCGGCGCGCGCTGCCGGAACGTCGCCACCCCGCGCGGCGCCCAGCGCGCGGGCGAAGCGCGTGATGCCTTCCGCGCCGCGCCAGGCGGGGGCCGGACGGACCGACAAGGTTTCGGCCGCCGACCACTCGTCCCGCTCCAGGGCGATGCGCGCGGGGATCGCCGCCAGCGCGTAGTCGGTCGTGAGCGACGAAGGCGGGAAGCTCGCCGTCACCCCGGCCACCGTCTGGGCGACGGCCCGCGCTTCGGCCACGCGGCCGAGCTGCAGGTAGGCGTATGCGAGGTAGTCGAGGCAGTGGGCGTCCTGGTCCCACATGGCCGGAACGGGCTGTGCCGCCTCG
>DASSYY010000233.1:0-4349 GCA_035703025.1 Gemmatimonadales bacterium
CGCCCCGATGATCATGGGCAGCCGGCGGGTCCAGCTCCGGGTCTCGGGCGTGGCCGCGGCGGGCAGATCCATTGCGATATCGGTCGTCATACTCGGTTCTCGTCTCGCGCCGGAGCGCTGGTTAGTGCATTTGGTCGATGACACCCAGCGCCCGATAGGCGCCGACACGGGCGGTGCCAAAGTTCACGCGGGCCTGGATCAGGGCATCGCGAGCGGAGATGACCGACCCCTGGGCGTTGGTCGTCTCCACGCTGCCGGCCACGCCGGCCTGGAAGCGCTGCTGGGCCTGGCTCAGCTCCAGCTCGGCGAGCCGGAGCCGGTCCTCCGCGATGGCGACCTGCTGGCGGGACGAGGCCAGGTCGAGCACCGACTGGCGCGCCTCGGTCTCCACCCGGTTCACGAGATCGCGCTCCCGGATCTCCTGAATGTCCACGCGCAGGTGCTCCTCCTTGACCCGGTTCTGGCGGCGGAAGCCGTCGAGAATGGGGACCGTGAGCTGGAGCTGCACGTTGTAGGTGCCGGCCAGGTCGCCGGCCTCGCGGCCGGTCTGCTGGTAGCCGCCGCTCAGCCCCAGGCTCGGCAGATACTCGGCCCGGACCGCGCCGAGGGTCCGGCGGACAGCGCGCGTCCGGGCCTGCTCGGCGGCGAGCTCGGCCCGATGCTCGCGCGCGAAGCCCGCCGCGGAGTCGGGGTCGAGCGGGATGTCGAGCGGACCGGGCCCGAGCGAGTCCGCCAGCTCCACCTTGGTGCCCGAGGGCAGATCGAGCGACCGCACCAGGTCGAGACGGCTCCGGTCGGCCGCGTTCCGGGCCACCTCGAGCTGGGTCCGCACCGACGCGAAGCTCACTTCGCTCCGGGTGGCGTCGATGGCCGGGCTCACGCCGGCGTCCACCAGCTGGCGCGCCTGTCCCAGGAGCTCCGCGGCGATCGTGCTGTCGGCCTGCCGGGCCCGCACCGTCTCGCGCGCGCTCAGGGCGCGGAGATAGGCGAGGCCCGCCGTGGCGCCCGCGATCTCGCCGGCCGCGCGGGCGTCGAGGCCGGCCGCCACGGCGGTGTCGCGCGCGGCGCGGAGCCGGCCGATCGCGGCGGCGTCGAAAATGGTCTGTGAGGCGCGCAGCTGGAGCCGGTAGACGTCGAACGGATCGGTGACGCCGCTGGCGACCGGGATGCCGAACTCGTCGAGGTTGAGGGTCTGCCGGGTGATGGCGGCGTTGGCGCTGATCGTCGGCAGGAGGTCGGCGCGACGCTGTCCCACGCGCGCGTCGGCGGTCCGCACGTTGAGCCGGGCGATGGCGGCATCGACGCCCTGGCTCCGGCCGAGGGCGATCGCTTCCAGGAGGGTGAGGGGGCCCTGGGGCACCGTCGGCTGCTGCGCGGCGGCGGGGCCCGCGGCCAGCAGGAGCAGCAGCAGTAGGGGGCGGACCGTTGGCATGCGCCGGCCTCAGCTCTCGTCCGGGCGCGCGAGCACGCCGTGGAGATAGAGGTCCATCAGCCCCTCGAGCGCCTGCTCCTCGCCGACCGCCTGCGGATCGAAGCGGTGGTAGAAGCACTGGGCGTGGGCGGTGTGGACGAGCAGCGACGTCAGGCCGCGCGCGGCGAACGCGTGCGGGGTGGAGCGGAACTCGCCGGTGGCCGCGCCGCGCTCGAGCACCTGCTGGATCAGACGCCGGGCCCGGAGGATCACCTCGTCGAAGTAGAACCGGGCCAGCTCCGGGAAATGCGGGAGCTCGGCCTGTACCACTCGGGCGATCCGGGTCATGCGCTCGTCGCGCATGCGGAGGTACATCCGCCGCACCAGCTCGACCAGGAGTGCCCGGGCCGAGCCGTCGTAGGTGCGCACCAGCGCCTCGCCTTCGGCGAGGCAGGCGACGACCTTGGCGCGGACCATCTCCCGGAACAGCGCTTCCTTGGAGTCGTAGTAGAGGTAGACGGTGCCCTTGCTCACGCCGGCGAGGCGGGCGACGTCGTCGATCTTGGCGCGGGCGAAGCCGGACTCGCCGAAGACCGCGAGCGCGGCGTCGAGGATCTCGTCCGGGCGCGCCTCGGGCCGGCGCTGCCAGCGGGGAGGAGGGGCGAGGGTCGGGTCGTCGGCGGTCATCAGGGGCTCCCGGGGTCCAGTAAGTAACTGACTGGTCAGTAATATGGGCGAGCCGCCGCTCCCGTCAACCCCTCGCGGATCCCGCCCGCGGCTCACGCTTCTCTTGCTCCGCCCCCCGGAAGTCCCTAGTTTGCAGCAACCTACCTGCGGAGGACCGCCGATGTCGGACGCCTTCCTCAGCTCCGACGACTTCGACGAACAAGCCCATCAACTCTATAACGAAGGCCGGTACGATGAAGCACTGCTGATCCTCAAGGAAGGCATCACCCTCTACCCACATGCCGTCGAGCTGCACATCGGGATGGCCTACGCCCATCTGGCCCGGGAGGAGTACGCCTGGGCGCGGCGGAGCTTCGAGCACGCCCTCGGGCTGGATCCCGACCACGAGGACGGCCTGGCCGGCCTCGGTGAGACGCTGCTCAAGCTGGGCGACCGCGCGGGCGCCATGCGCGCCTTCGAGCGGATCCTGCAGCTCGGCTTCCAGGACGATCACGAGTTGATGCTGCAGGTCGGCCGGGCCCTGTTCCGCGAGGGCCACATCGCGCCGGCGCACCGGTTCTTCGACCTGGCGGCGTCGGCCCATCCCGACTCGCCCGACGCGGCCGCCTGCCTGGGCTATGCCTCGCACCGGCTCGGCAACGATGCGGGCTCGCTCTACTGGCTGCGCCGCGCGCTGGAGCTGGATGCCTCCTACAGCGAAGCGCGGATCTATCTGGCCAACCTGCTCTACGACCGGGGCGAGACCGAGGCGGCGCTGCACCAGCTCGAGCGCACCCAGCCCGAGGACCACTTCGACGAGCTCGGCATCTGGCGGCACATCGAGCTCAAGAAGACGATCTACCGGCTCCCGGACGAGGATCCCGAGCTGGTGCCCTGGCTCACGCGCCTGGGCGAGGTGGCCGGCGAGCCCGACGCGATCGACATGCTCCTCGCCGAGGTCGAGGCCCAGCAGGCCGACGGCGGCGTGCGCGACCCGCACCAGCTCGAGCTGTTCGGCACCCTGCTGAGCGAGCTGCACGCGATGCAGAAGAAGCCCGGACAGTCCGAGGCCCACCTGGTGGTGACCCTCGCGGGCCAGCCGATCCGCGGCAGCTGGGAGGAGATCCTGATCCAGATGAAGGCCGCCGACCGCGACTGGGCCGCGGGCTCGCTGACGGACTTCATGGCCAGCCTGGCCCGGCGGGGCCAGGCCGAAACCGGCGTCGTCATCCCCACCACGGATGCGGAGGCCTTCATTCGCGGCAGCGCCGAAGCGGGCGTGCTGCGGATCGTGCAGTAGGGCGCATGGCGGCGCGCAGTCCGGAGCGGCCGCCGGCCCGCTGGACGGCGGGGGTCCGCCGCGAGGTGCTGCCCAACGGGCTGACGCTGCTGGTGCAGGAGGACCGGTCCGCGCCGGTGGTCGCGGTGGTGACGCACGTGAAGGCCGGCTTCTTCGACGAGCCCGACCGCTGGGCCGGCATCTCCCACGTGCTCGAGCACATGTTCTTCAAGGGCACCGCGCGCCGGGGCGTCGGGGAGATCGCCCGCGAGACCAAGAGCGCCGGCGGCTATCTCAACGCCAGCACGACGTACGACCACACCTCGTACTTCACCGTCCTTCCCGCCTCCAATCTCGCCGAGGCGCTCGACATCCAGGCCGACGCCCTGCGCCACTCGGTGATCGACGAGGGCGAGCTGGCCCGCGAGCTCCAGGTCATCATCCAGGAAGCCAAGCGCAAACTCGACTCGCCCTCCTCGGTGGCGTACGAGACGCTCCACGAGGTCATGTTCGACCGCCACCGGATCCGCCGGTGGCGCATCGGCCACGAGTCCGACCTCGCCAGGTTCACCCGCGCCGACGTCCACGGCTACTACGCGTCGCGCTACGTGCCGGAGCGCACGATCGTGGCGATCGTGGGCGCGGTGGACCCCGACAGCGCGCTCACGATGGCGCGCGGAGCCTACAGCACCTGGCCGGCCGCGGCCGGCGCCGTGGACCGCTCTCCCGAGGAGCCGGCGCGCCGCGAGGTGCGAGCCCGGACCCTCCGCGGCGACGTGAGCCAGGCCGAGCTGTCGATCGGCTGGCGCGCCGTGCCGCCGCTCGCGCCGGACGCGCCCGCGCTGGACCTGGCCGCCGCGGTGCTGGGCGCGGGCCGGGGGAGCTGGCTCTACCGCGGCCTGCGCGAGCCGGGGCTCGTCACCTGGATCAACGCCCACTACTACGCACCGACCGAGCTCGGCCTGTTCGGAATCGCCGCGGAGCTCGCGCCCG
>DASSYY010000388.1:0-2015 GCA_035703025.1 Gemmatimonadales bacterium
CGCCCGTCCGGGCTCGATGGACGCGCTCCTCGAGTTGTTGCGCTGGGCGGACAGCGACGCGATCGAGGTAGGAGTGGCGGGCTCCGGATCGAACCTGCTGATCAGCGATCTTGGATTCCGAGGACTTGTGCTGAAGCTGGACGAGGATCTGGCGACGATCGAGCAGCAAGGCGAGCGCCTTGTCTGCGGCGGCGGCGCGCGCCTGCCGCAGGCCGCGGCGCAGTCCGCCCGCGCCGGTCTGTCGGGACTCGAGTTCGGCGTGAACATCCCCGGGACCGTCGGCGGCGCGGTGAAGATGAACGCCAACGCCTACGGCGGCGATCTGTCCAAGGTTCTCGAGTGGGTGCTGATCGCCACGCCGGACGGCGCCGACCGCCGCGCGCCCGCCGACCTGGGCTTCCGGTACCGCAAGTCCAACCTGAAGCCGCGCGAGGTGGTCGCGCGCGCCTCGTTCGCGCTCGCGCCCGCTGACCCGTCCGAGGTCAAGGCCACCCTTGCAGGCATGCGCGCCCAGCGGCGCGAGGCACAG
This sequence comes from Gemmatimonadales bacterium, assembly GCA_035703025.1. Classification (GTDB taxonomy): domain Bacteria; phylum Gemmatimonadota; class Gemmatimonadetes; order Gemmatimonadales; family GWC2-71-9; genus CAVVWJ01. The sequence goes on from DASSYY010000388.1 coordinate 530, forward strand.
CCCTCGGGCATCAAGACGTTCGGCTCCACCTTCAAGAACCCGGACGACCCACGCGCCGAGGGCCGCTCCGCCGGCGTCCTGCTCGACCAGGCCGGCTGCCGCGGGCTGCAGGTCGGCGGCGCCCGCTTCTCCGAGAAGCACGCCAACTTCGTCGAGAACATGGGGGAGGCCACGACGGCAGACGTCATCGCGCTGATGGCCGAAGGCCGTCGCCGCGTCCGCGAGGAGTTCGGCCTCTCGCTCGAGCCCGAGGTGCAGGTGCTGGGCGAGGTCGACACAACGGGGATCTACGAGTGAAGACCGCGGCCATGGCACTCCGCTCTGTCCCGCGGGCTGCGCTGGCGCTCCCGCCCGCGTGGCGCCGCCGGATCGGAGCCGCCCTGGCCGTGGCCTTCGTACTGGCGGCCGGCTACTGGCTCTGGTTCCGCGATTCCTCGTTCGCCCGCGCCAAGGAGGTCTATGTGACCGGCGTGGACGGTCCGCAGGCGCGGGCCATCCGCTCGGCGCTGGAGGACGCCGGCCTGGGTATGAGCACGCTCCACGTGCGCCAGGGCGACCTACGCGATGCGGTGGCCGACTACCCGGTCGTCCGCTCTGTCACCGCGCAGGGCGACTTCCCGCACAAGCTCACGATCGAGGTGGAGCTCAACCTGCCGGTGGCGATCATCGACAGCTCGACCGGGCGCAAGCCGGTGGCCGCCGACGGGCTGCTGCTGCCCGACGTGCCGATCGCCGCGGGCCTGCCCGTGATCACCACGAAATCCGCCCTGCCGACCGAGCGTGTGACCGAGGGCCGTGCCTTCTGGCTGGTCCGGGTCGTCGGCCTGGCGCCCGAGCCGCTCCGCAAGCGCCTGACGAAGGTGATCATCGACCCGAAGCTGGGGATCGTCGCCCAGATCAGCAAGGGCCCGGAGCTGCGCTTCGGCGACGCCTCGCGGCTGGCCGCCAAGTGGATGGCGGCCGCGCGCGTGCTGGCCGCCGCAGGGGCGCGGGGGGCGAGCTACATCGACCTCCGCCTGCCCGAGCGACCCGCCGCCGGGGGCCTGCCGACCACCTCCGTGCTGCCGCTGGCGCCGGCCGGCGAGGCGGCCGCGCCGACCACCGCAACTGCCACCACACCGGCTCCAGCACCCACATCTGGAGTAGTCGAGAACCCTCAACCTCAGGTCCAGACTTCGACCCAACCCTCAACCCAGCCTTGAGGGTCGCGCTTGCACGAAACCGTGCCGCGCGTTGACACAGGTCCCGAAAAGTGCCTACAGTGGCCGCAAATCCGGCTCTCATGCAGGGAAGAAACCTTTGAGCTTGACTTGAGACCCGGACGGATCGGTCAGGGCGACCCGGGAACTACACGCACATGGACCTGAGCTTCGGAGGACGACGAGAAAGCGGCGGCTATCTGGCCGTCATCAAGGTCGTTGGCGTCGGCGGCGGCGGCACGAATGCGGTCAACCGCATGGTCGACGCTGGCCTGAAGGGCGTCGAG
>DASSYY010000111.1:0-6796 GCA_035703025.1 Gemmatimonadales bacterium
GGTGAGAGGCCAGTGATGGCGGCCCCGGGCCTCGACTCCAGGCGCGCCGCGTATTCCGTGCTCGAAGAGGTCCGCGCCGGCCGCCCGTTCGAGGCGGCGCTGGACCGGGCGGTGAAGAGTCTGACCGAGCCGGACCGGCGCTTGGCGCACGAGCTCGCGGCCGGGGTGCTGCGAAGCCAGACGGTGCTCGACGAACAGCTGGCCCCGCTGGTACCTCGCGGGTGGGCGAGCGTGGCGCCGGAGCTCAAGGAGGTGCTGCGGCTCGGTGCCTTCCAGCTCACCGCGCTCGACCGGGTGCCCGCGCACGCGGCGGTCGACACCAGTGTCGCCCTGGCCAAGGAGGCCGGCGGCGAGCGGGCGGGCGGATTCGTGAACGCGGTGTTGCGGCGCGTGGGACGGCTGGAGGGCGTGAGGGGCGCGGACGGTGCGCCCGGCGCGGGGCGCCCCGCCGGGACGGCCTCCGAGCTCGCGAGCGCCGCATCGCATCCGCTCTGGCTGGTCGAGCGCTGGCTCGCCCGCTTCGGGCCGGCCGAGACCGAGGCGCTGCTCCGGTGGAACAACACCCGGCCCCTGCTCGTCCTGCAGCCGGCGCGCGAGCCGGCCGATGCGCTCGCGCGCCGGTGGCGGGCGGAGGGAATCGAGGCGACACCGGCGCCCTTCGGCGCGGGACTGGTGACCGGCCGGTCGCGTCCCCAGGAGCTGCCCGGCTACCGGGAAGGCGCCTTCCTGGTGCAGGACCCGGCGCAGGCACTGCTCGCCTGGTACGCCGACCTCCCGCCGGCCGCCACGCTCTACGACGCGTGCGCCGCGCCGGGCGGCACGGCGATTACGCTCGGCCGCGCGACAGCGCTGGTGGTCGCGGGCGACGTCAGCCGAGCGCGGGTGCGGCGCCTCGCCGAGAACCTCCGGCGGGCGGGGAGCGGGCGCGAGTTTGCGGTCGTCGCCGACGCGCTCGAGCCGCCGGTCCGGCCCGTGGAGGCCGTGCTGCTGGACGCGCCGTGCCTCGGCACCGGCACCTTCGCCCGCCATCCGGACGCACGCTGGCGGGTGACGCCGGAGGCGCTGGCCTCGCTCGCGGAGCGCCAGGCGGCGCTGCTCGACGCGGTGGCGGCCGCGGTGGCACCGGGCGGGCTCCTGCTCTACAGCACCTGCTCCATCGAACCGGAGGAGAACGAGCAGCAGGTGGACCGGTTCCTGGCGCGGCACTCCGAGTTTCGGCGCGAGCCGAGCGACACCTTTCCCGTCGACCTGACGACGGCCGAAGGAGACCTGATGATCCTGCCCCAGCGGCACCAGATGGACGGCGCGTTCGCCGCCCGGCTCCGGCGGGCGGCGTGAGGCCGTGCCGGTGAGACGGCCGCGATGAGAATGCGGCGGCACACCGAGCCCGCGTTCGGCGCGCTTCGCACCGCGCCGTGGGGCCGGTTCGCGCGCGACCTGGGGCTCGTCGCGCTCACGTTCGTCGTCGGCTACGCGATCTCCGCCCTGTGGATCACTCCCGGCGGCGTCACGGGTGACGAGCACGCGATTCCCCGAGTGCTGGGGCAGCCGCTGGAGCAGGCCAAGACCGAACTGGCGAATGCCGGCTTCCGCTCGCGGATGGAGGGCGAGCGGCCAAGCCCCACCACGCCGCGGGGGAGCGTGCTCTGGCAGGATCCGCCGCCGGGCATGGTGATCCCGCCCAATGGGATCGTGCAGCTGGTTCAGAGTGCCGGGCCGGCACCCATCACGGTGCCCGATGTGGTGGGGTTCGCGCTGCCCTATGCGGAGAAGGTGGTGGTCGCCGCCGGCGTCCGGGTCGGCCGCGTGGACACGGTGCGCGGTGGCGGGCCGGAGGCCGGCGTGGTCGTCGCCACGCGGCCGACGGCGGGGAACGGCCGGCCACGGGGCGCCCGGATCGACCTGGTCGTGAGCGGACCCCCGGGAGTCGGCCGGTGAGCGCCCGCATCGCGCCCAGCGTCCTGAGCGCCGATCTCGGCCGGCTGCGCGAACAACTCGAGCAGGCGATCGCCGGCGGCGCGGAGTGGATCCACGTGGACGTGATGGACGGGCACTTCGTGCCCAACCTCACCTTCGGCGCCCCGATGATCCGGGCGCTCCGGAAGCTCACCGACCGCCCGATCGACGTCCACCTCATGGTCGAGCGGCCGGAGCACTACATCGCCGAGTACGCCAACGCGGGCGCCAACGTCTTCACCTTCCATCCCGAGGCCACGGTGCACGTGCAGCGGCAGCTCGCGGCGGTGCGCGAGCGCGGGATGCAGGCGGGGCTCGCGCTCAACCCGGCGACGCCGCTCGCGCTGATCGAAGAGGTCGTGCCCGACCTCGATCTGGTACTCGTCATGTCGGTGAATCCGGGCTTCGGCGGGCAGTCCTACCTGCACGGAGCCACCGACAAGATCCGCCGCCTCCGCGCGCTGCTCGACCGGCACCGTTCGGCCGCGGCGCTCGAGGTCGACGGCGGCATCACCACCGCCACCATCGCCGAGGCCTGGGGCGCGGGCGCGGATACCTTCGTCGCCGGCACGGCGGTGTTCGGCACCGCCGACCCCGCCGCCGCGGTGCGCGCGCTGCTGCGCTGCTGCGCTACTCGGGTCTGAGGGAGCTATGTCCAGACAGTGGATGTTTGCGGGACTCGTCGTGGTCGGCGTGGGCGCCGGCGCCACCATCCTGACCAAGGTCGGCAGCGAGGTCGCGCCGGTGCAGGTCGGGGCCACGGCGCCGGACTTCCGCGCCGTCGACCTCGGTACCGGGGACTCGGTCTCGCTCCGGGAGCACTACCAGGGCAAGGTCACGCTGGTGAACATCTGGGCCACGTGGTGCGTCCCCTGCCGGGTCGAGATGCCCGCGATGGAGCGGGTCTACACCCAGCTGGCGCCGCGCGGGTTCGCCATCGCCGCCGTGAGCATCGACGAGGGTCCTCCCGACGACGTGCGCGCGTTCGGCCAGGAGCTCAAGCTCACCTTCGACCTGCTGCAGGACCGCTCGGGCCGCATCCAGCGAAGCTACCAGACGACCGGGGTGCCGGAGAGCTTCCTGCTCGACCGCCGCGGCGTCATCGTCAAGCGCATCATCGGCGCGCACGACTGGAACTCGCCCGCCAACCGCGCCCTGGTGGAGCGGCTGCTCGACGAGCCCGGCACCTGAGGTGAGGCTCCGCGGTGCGCTCACCGCCGACCTGCCGCTCAAGGTCACCTCGCTGGGCCTGTCGGTCTTCCTCTGGTTCCTGGCCGCCGGCGAGGAGCCGGCGAGCGCACTGGTGCCCGTGGAGGTGACGGTGCGGCCCCCCGCCGGACGGACCGTCATGCGCACGGCGGGGCCGGTGCGGGCGCTGGTCACCGGACCGCGCCGCGAGCTCCTCAAGCTCAGCACCGCCCCGATGCGCATCGTCCGAATCCTGCCCGACACCACCGCCGCCGACCAGGTCGAGGTGGAGCTCACCCCCGGTGAGCTCGAGCTGCCGCGCGGCGTGGACGTCCACGTCCAGGACGTCGAGCCGCGGGCGGTGGCGGTCGAGCTCGACTCCACCTTCCAGCGCGTGGTCCCGGTCCGCGCGGTCGTCCGCCTGCCCCCGGAGACCGGCCACGTGCTGAGCGCCATCGCGGTCGTGCCGGGCACCGTCCGGCTGCTCGGCCCGCGCGACGCGATCCAGCACATCGACTCGGTGCGCACCGAGCCGCTCGAGATCGCACAGGCCGACGGTCCGGTCGAGGAGACCCTGGCGCTCGACTCCTCCGGGTTCGGCCGGGTGCGCGTGCTGCCCGCCGAGGTCACCGTGCGCGTGACGATCGAGGCGGTGGGCGAGCGGACCCTGACGCGCGTGCCGGTGCGGCTGCCGAGCGACCTCGCCGCCACGATGCGCCCGGAGCGCACCACGGTCGAGGTCCGGGTACGCGGCCCGTCGGCCCGGCTCGACGGGCTCTCGCGCGACAGCGTGCCGGTGGTGGTCGACTGGTCCGGCCCCCCCGGCGAGGGGCGCGCCGCCCTGCGGGTGCTGGCGCCTGCGGGCCTCGAGGCCCGGCCGCTCCCCGACAGCCTGTCGCTGATCCGCCGGAGCGCCGATGGCTGAGTGGATCCTCGGGATCGAGACGTCGTGCGACGAGACCTCGGCGGCGGTGCTCCGCCGGGGGGAGGGGCATCCCGAGCTCGCGGGACTCTCGATCCTCTCGCAGGACGTGCACCGGATCTTCGGCGGGGTCGTGCCCGAGCTCGCCAGCCGGGCCCACGTCCAGACGCTCGGCTCGGTGGTGGACCGCGCCCTCGGGGACGCGGGCATCGGACTCAGGCAGCTCGACGGCGTGGCGGTGACCGCCGGTCCCGGGCTGGTGGGCGCGCTGCTGGTGGGCGTGATGCACGCCAAGACCCTGGCCTACAGCCTCGACCGCCCGCTCATCGGTGTGAACCACCTCGAAGGGCATCTCTTCGCCCCGACGCTCGAGGATCCGGCGCTGGCGCCACCCTTCGTAGGGCTGCTCGTGAGCGGCGGCCACACCATGCTCCTGGACGTGCCCGCCTGGGGCGAGTACCGCCTGCTCGGCCAGACGCTCGATGACGCCGCCGGCGAAGCGTTCGACAAGGTGGCCAAGCTTCTGGGCCTGGGCTACCCGGGCGGGGCCCCGATCGAGCGGCTCGCGCGGGAGGGACGCCCCGACCGGTTCCGGTTCCCGCGCCCGATGCGCCAGGAGCTCGACCGCGACGGACCCCACCGGTACGACTTCTCGTTCAGCGGGCTCAAGACCGCGGTGCTCCGCGTCGTGCGGCCGACCCCAGGCGCCGACGCGATCCCGCTTGCGGAGCAGGACAAGGCCGACATCGCCTGGGCCTTTCAGGACGCGGCCAACGACGTGCTCGTCGCCAAGACGGCGCACGCCGTCGAGACCCTGGGTTATCCCGCGGCGACCATCGGCGGGGGGGTGGCCTGCAACCGCGCGCTGGTGACCCGGCTCCGCGACCGGCTGGCGGGCGTGGCCCGGGTGAGCGTAGCTTCCCCGCGGCTCAACACCGACAACGCCGCCATGATCGCCGCCGTGGGCGCGTGGCGGCTCGCGCGGGGCGAGCGCAGCGGCTGGGACCTGGAGCCGCGCGACGACCTCCCGCTTCCGGGGCTCACCACCCCGATTCCCGTCTCCGGATCCGACGCGTGACCATCTACCCCTTCAAGATCCCGCTGCCGTTCTTCCCTCACGAGCTCACCGGCTACGGGCTCATGATGATGGTGGCGTTCCTCATGGGTGGCTGGCTGGTGACGCTCGAGCTGCGGCGCCGGCGGCTGTCCGAGGACTACTCGGCCGACATGGTGGCCGCGGCGGTGATCGGCGGCGTGATCGGGGCCAAGCTCTGGTATGTGGCGCTGATGCGGGATCCGGGCGCGCTGTTCGCGCGTGGCGGCTTCGTCTGGTACGGCGGGTTTCTGGGCGGTACCGCCGCCGTGATTCTCAACGGCTGGCGGCTCCGGGTGCCGCTGCGGTGGACCATGCAGCTCATCGCGCCCGCGCTGGCGGCCTCGTACGCACTCGGGCGGGTGGGCTGCTTTCTGGTCAACGACGACTACGGGCGCCCGACGTCGGTGCCGTGGGCCGTGAAGTTCCCGCAGGGGCTCCCACCGTCGACCGCGGGCAACATGCACGCGATGTTCGGCATTCCCATCCCGCCGGGCGTGAGCCCGTCCACGGTCCTGGCCGTCCATCCCACCCAGCTCTATGAGACCGGGCTCATGCTGGCCGCTTTCGCCGTGCTCTGGGCCTGGCGCGCCCGCCCGCGGCCGGTGGGCTGGCTCTTCGGCCTCTACCTGATTTTCGCCGGCACCGAGCGGTTCCTGGTCGAGATCCTCCGGGCGAAGGACGACCGCCTGATCGCGGGGACGTTCACGCTGGCGCAACTCACGTCAGTCATTCTGGTGGCGGTCGGCGTGTGGGTCCTCAACGCCTGGAAGGGGTCGCCGGAGCCGTCGCCCGGCAACTACTTGATGGGTGGCAAGGAAGCCGCGCTGTCAAAGTCATAGACAGCACAGTAAGTCGTTGCGCCATAGCGAGTTACGTGGCAGGGCGAAAACCCGTCGCTTTCTTCGACAGAAACGGCCCGGGGTATCCCCCTCGGGCCGTCGTGCTAACCTGTTCCCTTTCATAGACTTCCCCTGGATGCCCGCGTGGCATTGACCTTGCCTAGCAACTGCACAGGGAAGTCAAACGCGACTTCAACCGGAAAAGTGGTAGATCGAAGAAGGGTGGAGCTGGCACATCGGCCTGTCTCCGTAAACTCAGGGGGCGATCTACCACCTCTCTACCGAACGGCCCGTCCATCGTGGACGGGCCGTTCGTGCGTTCAGGCCAGCTTCCGGTCGGCGATCACGATGCCGTCGCCGTCGGCGTAGAGCCAGGCCCCGGGCGCGAAGGTGAGGCCCGCGAATGCTACCGGCACCTCCCGCTCACCCGTACCGTTCTTGGCGCTCTTCCGCGGAATCGCATGCAGCGCCTTCACGCCGACCGGGGTCGCCGCCAGCTCTGTGGTGTCGCGAACGCAGCCGTTGATCACCACCCCGCTCCAGCCGTTCCGGTGGGCCAGACCGGCCAGATTGCCGCCGAGGAGCGCCGTCCGGAGCGAGCCGCCGCCGTCGACCACCAGGACCCGGCCGCTGCCCGGCGTCTCGAGAGTCGCACGCACGAGCGCGTTGTCCTCGAACACGCGCAGCGTGGCCATGGGACCGGCGAAGTGCACGACGCCGCCCCAGTCCCGAAACAGCGGCTCGGCCACGCGGACCTCGGCGCCGAACTGGTCGCAGAGGTCGGGAGTGGCGAAC
>DASSYY010000218.1:0-2015 GCA_035703025.1 Gemmatimonadales bacterium
GCGGTGAGCTGGAAGGCACCGAGCCGCAGCACCTCCTTGAGCTCCGGCGCCACGCTCGCCCACCCGCGAGGTACCAGTGGGGCCAGCTGCTCGTCGAGCGCCGTCTGGCTCCGCAGCACCCCGGCCGCGAGCTCGTGCGCGAGACGCCGGTCCGGCTCGGTCAGACTCTTCACCGCCCGGTCCAGCGCCGCCTCGAACGGGCGGCCCGCGCGAACCTGCCCCAGGATCGAGAACGCGGCGCGTCTCGATTCCAGCCCGGGCGCAGGCGTTGTCGGCAAGTCAATTCACCACAGAGGCACAGAGGGCACAGAATCGCACGAAGGAGCGAACGGGGTGGTCGTCGCCTTCTCCATCTGTTCTCTGTGCCCTCGGTGCCTCTGTGGTGAACACGGCTACCTCGACAGACAGAGCTACCCCAGCATCCCGCGCACCGGACTCGACGGCACCGCGACCTCGCGGCGCGGCATTCGGCCCGCCAGGTACGCCAGCCGCCCGGCCTCGACGGCCAACCCCATGGCGCGCGCCATCGCCACCGGGTCCTGCGCCTCGGCGAGGGCCGTGTTCATCAGGATGCCGTCCACGCCCTGCTCCATCGTGACGCAGGCGTCCGAGGCGGTGCCGACCCCGGCATCCACGATGACCGGTGCCGACAGGCGGCGTTTGATCGTGCGGATGTTGTGGGGATTGACCAGGCCGAGCCCGCTGCCGATCGGCGAGGCCAGCGGCATGATGGCGGCGCAGCCCGCGTCCTCGAGCCGGAGCGCGGTGATCAGGTCGTCGTTGGTATAGGCGAGTACCTGGAAGCCCTCGCCCACCAGCGTCCGTGCCGCGGCGAGGAGGCCCTCGGTGTCCGGAAGCAGGGTCTCGCGGTCGCCGATGACCTCTAGCTTCACGAAATCGTTGAAGCCCGCCTCACGTGCGAGCCGGGCGTACCGCACGGCCTCGTCGGCGGTGTAGCAGCCGGCGGTGTTGGCGAGGAGAAAGTACTGGTCGGGGCTCAGGTGGTAGAGGACCCCTTCCTCCTTGGTCCGGTCGAGGTCCACCCGCCGCACCGCTACGGTCACGATCTCGGCACCCGAGGCCTCGATGGCGCGCACCATGTCGTCGTTGCTGCGGTACTTGCCCGTGCCGACCATGAGCCGGGAGCGGAAGCTCCGGCCGCCGATGGTGAGGGGCGCGTCCGTGACGGTGGCGGGGACGAGAGTGCCGGTCATGTCGACTCCTTGCGTAGCTCCAGGATGACGGGAAAGATAATCGCTTCCCCGGCTTCACCCCCCGCCGACGAAATGCACCAGCTCGATGGCATCCCCGTCGGCCACGGCGGTCTCGCCCAGGCGCGGCCGGCGCACGATCTCGCGATTGCGCTCGACCACCACGGTGCGCGGGTCCAGCCCCAGGTGCGCCAGGAGCTCGAGCAGCGTAGCCGGCCCCGGGATCCGGCGGGCCTCGCCGTTGATGGTGACGGCCAGTTCCGTCACGTGTCGGCGGCCCAGGGTGCGAGCAGCGCCAGCGCGGCCGCGGCCGGATCGGGTGCCCACCAGAGCGCAGCGATGGCCGCGACCCCCCAGGCGCCGGCGTCCCGTGCCTCCACTGCGCGGCCGGCGTCGATTCCGCCGATCGCGATCACGGGCCGGCCGAGTGCGGCCGCGGCCCGGACGAGCGCCAGGCCCGCGGCGGGACGGCCCGGGTGACTCGCCGTCTCGTACACGTTGCCGACGAGGAGATAGTCCGCACCCTCCTCCACGGCCGTCGCAGCTTCGGCCTCGCTGTGTACCGAGCGGCCGATCCAGGCGTCGGGCAGCAGGCGCCGGGCGTCCACGGGCGTGAGATCCTCCACGGCGAGCTGCACGCCGTGCGCACCGAGCGCGGCTGCCACGTCGGGCCGCCCGCTCACGAACACGGCCGCCTCGGCCGGACGCGCGAGCGCCAGGAGCCGCCCCGCCGCGCGAGCCAGGGCGGCCCCCCCCGCCGAGCGCTCCCGCGCGTGAAGCGCGACCGCCGACCCCGCCGCCGCG
>DASSYY010000226.1:0-13121 GCA_035703025.1 Gemmatimonadales bacterium
GCCTGAACATGACAATTCGATGACAACGGAATTAGGCGTTCGGCAACCGGCGGGTCACGAGGGAAGGATCGTTGGGAAACGAAACGCCGTCTCCCTGGAGTCGCCTTGCGCGCCTCGCGGGCGCAGCCGTCGGGTCATGGCTCCCTGGCTTCGCTCAGGATGATTCGGGTGGGCTCGAACCCTCCGCCGTTGCCGGCGCCGGCGGACCACCCCGCGGCAGCCGCACGGTGAACATGGTTCCCCGCCCCGGCCGGCTCTGCACGGTGATCGACCCGCCGTGCGCCTCCGCGATCCACTTGGTGATAGCGAGTCCGAGCCCCGTCCCCGGCCGCTGCCCCGTGCGCGACCGGGCCGGATCGGCCCGCCAGAAGCGCTCGAAGATATGGGGCAGGTCCCCGGGGGCGATGCCGATGCCGGTATCGCGCACGGTGATCGTGACCGCGCCGTCCTGCTCGGCCAGGCTCAGGTCCACCGTGCCGCCCTGCGGGGTGTACTTGATCGCGTTGGTGACCAGGTTGAGCAGCATCTCCCGGATCCGGTGCCGGTCGACCGGCAGCGGCACCGGCTGGTCCGGCATCGCGCTCGTCACGGTGATCCCGACGCCTTCGCCCAGCATCCCGGCCGTCTCCGCCACGTCGACCAGGAGGTCGCGCAGATCCGACTCCTCCACCGCCAGCGGCGCCCGCCCTTCGTCCGCCCGCGCCAGCGTGAGCAGGCTCTCCACCAGCTCGGTCATCTCGTTGATCTCCGACAGGGTCTCGTCGAGCGACTGGATGATCTCGGCGGGCACGCCGGGATGCACCAGCGCGCGCTCGACGCCGGCCCGCAGCACCATGAGCGGCGTCTTGAGCTCGTGGCTCGCGTCGGCGGTGAACCGGTGGAGACTGGCGAAGCTCTGCTCCAGCCGCGCGAGCATCCCGTTGACGGTGAGGGCGAGCCGCGCCATCTCGTCGCCGGAGAGCGGCACCGCGAGCCGGCGGTGGAGGCTGGTGCCGTCGGAGATGGCCTCGACCTCGTCCATGATGCCCTGCACCGGCCGGAGCGACGTGCCCGCCAGCCAGTACCCCAGCAGCGCCGCCGCCGCCAGGATCACCGGCGCGATCAGCAGCATCGACCGCAGCAGCTCGCCGGGCCCGAACGCCACCTGGTCGGTGGACGTGGCCACCAGCAACCCGCCCACCTCGGGGCCGGCGCCTTCGACCCGCACGGCGAGATAGCGGACGCTGCCCGGCGGTCCGCCGAGCCGCATGGTGCCCGCGCGCTTGGGCAGGCGGAGCGTGTCGAGGGGGGCGGTCAGGCGCTGGAGCGCGTCGGCCGCGAGGGTGCGGCCGGCCTCGGAGAGGGCGAGGACGTTGCCGCTGGTGTCGGTGACGACGAGGAAGTCCCGCACCGCCTCGAGATAGGCGCTGATGCCGGGATCGAGCGCGGGGCGCTCGCCCGCGGTGGTCACGATGCGGCCCAGCACGTTGTAGCTCTCGCTGAGCCAGCGGTTGGCGAGATCGGCTTCGAGCCCGAGCCGCTGGTCCAGCTCGCGCAGGCTCGACTGGCGGCGCTCGAGGTAGAGGAGCGTGCCGAACCCCAGGATGGTCACGCCCAGCGCCACCGTGTACCACAGGGTGAGCCGCCGGCGGATCGTGGTCACGTCAGGCCTTCACGACGTACCCGACGCCGCGCACCGTGTGCACCAGCTTCTCCGCGTGGCCCGAGTCGACCTTCTTCCGCAGCCGGTTGATCACGACGTCCACGATGTTGGTGCCCGGATCGAAGTGGTAGTCCCACGCGTACTCGGTGATGAGCGTGCGGGACATGACCCGGCCCGCGTGCCGCATCAGGTACTCCAGCACGGTGTACTCCTTGGGCGTGAGGTCGATCCGCTCGCCCGCGCGCCGGACCTCGCGGGTGGCGGTGTCGAGCTCGAGGTTGCCGACCCGGAGCACGGGGTCGCGGATCTCCTTGGGCCGCCGGCCCAGCGCCTCCACCCGGGCCAGCAGCTCCTCGAATGCGAACGGCTTGGTGACGTAGTCGTCGGCGCCGGAGCGCAGCGCCTGGACCTTGAAGTCGACGGCGTCCTGCGCGGTCAGGACCAGAATGGGCGTCGTGGTGCCGCGGTCCCTCAGGGTTCGCAGCACCTCGAGCCCGCTCATGCCCGGCAGGCGGAGGTCGAGCACCACCAGGTCGTACCGCCCGCCCGAGGCCAGCCGGAGCCCCTCCATGCCGTCGTCGACCAGATCGGCCTGGAAGTGATGCTCCTCCAAACCGCGCTTGACGTACTGGCCGACGGTGCGGTCGTCCTCGATCACCAGGATCTTCATGGGTGGACCGGCAGGTACACGCGAAAGGTGGCCCCGAGGCCGGGCACGCTCTCCACCTCGATCCGCCCGCGGTGATCGGCGACGATCCCGTAGCAGATCGAGAGGCCCAGCCCCGTGCCCCGGCCCGGCGGCTTGGTCGTGTAGAACGGCTCGAAGATCTTGTCCTGCTCCGCCCGCGGAATGCCCACGCCGCTGTCCTCCACCTCCAGCACGATCTCGTCGGCGTGGACGGCGCTCCGGCGGGTCCGCACGGCCAGCCGGCCGCCCAGCTCCATCGCATCGAGCGCGTTGAGCATCAGCGCCATGAGCACCTGGATGAGCTGCTCGCTGCTGCCCATCGTGTCGGGCAGGTCGGGCGCGAGCTCGCGCACCACCTGGAGCCGCTTGAACCGCTGGTGGTGCTTGAGCAGGAACAGGGACTCGTCCACGATCGCGTTGAGCGAGAGCGGCCGCTTCTCCGTCGCCTTCGGCCGGCTGAAGTCGAGCAGGCCGTCGACGATGCGGGTGCAGCGATCCACTTCCCGGTCGATGATCGCCAGGTACTCCCCCACCTGCGCGGCGTCCGCGGTACCAGGCGGGATCCGGCCCTCGATCGCCGCGACGCAGGCGCTGATGGTGGCGAGCGGGTTGTTGATCTCGTGCATGACGCCCGCCGCGAGCTGCCCGACCGCCGCCAGCTTCTCGCTCTGCAGGATCTGACCCTGGATGCGGTGCCAGTCGGTCACGTCCTCGCCGACCGTGATGACGTGGCTGATGGCGTCGCCGTCGAGCCGCATCGGAATCTTGCTGAGCCGGAAGAACCGCGCTTCGCCGCCCAGCGACACCTCCTGCTCGGTCTGCTGGATCTCGCCGGTCTGGAACACCCGGTCGAATTCGGCCCGCAACTGCGCGGCGGGCTGGCGGGTGAGCACGTCGAACACCGGTCGGCCGACGACGTCGTCGCGGCGCAGCCCCTGGGTGCCGGTCTCCCGCTTGCGGTTCCAGCTCTGGATGCGGTAGTCGCGGTCGACGACGTAGAGGCCGAGGGGCAGGCTGTCGATGATGAGGCTGGTGAAGCGGCGGTGCTCGTCGATCTCGCGAGACTGGGCCGCGACCTCGCCGGCCAGATCGGCCGACAGCTCCACCGCGGCGAGATAGGGCGCGAGGAAATCCGCCACGATGGTCAGCACGTCGAGCTCCGCCGCGCCCGGGCGGAGCCGCGCCTCGAGCAGGCCCAGCCGGGCCCCTTCATGCTCGAGCGGGAAGCGATGCCAGTCGGGCCGGGGAGGGAGGGCGTCGAGCGAGCGGACCGGCGAGGGCGGGTCGGGCGCCGGCGGCGCCGGCACCGCCCGGAACGTCGCCGAGCCCAGGTCGCGGAGCCAGACGGTCACCGCCTCGGCCGGCACGCCGCGACGCAGGGTCTCGGCCACGGCGGCGAGCGTGGCCTCGGTGCCGAGCCCCTCGTTGAGGAGCTTCGCCACCGATCCGACCAGCGCCAGCTCAGCGCAGCTCACGCCCGGCCGCGCGAGGAGACGCGGTGGCGGCGACGCTGAGGATCCGCCACTCGCCGCTGATCCGGCGCAGTACCAGGTGCTCGATCCATTCGCCGTCGATCACCGACCCTGCCACGGGCAGCAGCCGCCGGGTGGTGAGCCAGACCGCGGCGAGGTCGCCGTCCTGCCGGTAGTCCGACCGGAGCACCCGGACATCGAACCGCTCGATCCCGACGCCTTCCACCCGCCGGGCGATCAGATTGAGCGCCAGGTCGATCGGAACCGCCTGGTGCCCGCTGCCGGAAGCCGGCAGCATCGGTCCGGAGTACGACGCATCCGGCCAGAACAGGGCGCGCGCGCCGCTCCAGTCGCGCTCGGACAGCGTCCGCGCGTAGCTGGACACGAGTGCCTGGACCGCCTCCTCGTCGTGCCGGCTGCCCGCAGGCGTGTAGTCCTCGATCTGGCACCCCACGACGACCAGCAGGCCGAGGCAGAGCGCCGTGCGGCTGAGACGATGCATCGAAATCCTTGGTGGAGTGCTGAAAGCGTACACCGGGCGCGATGTAGTGTAAACGGGCCCCGCCCCGGCGGCGCGACGGCTACGCGCGCAGGAGAAACCGGACCTCGTGGCGGGCGTGCGCTTCGAACCGGGCGCGGCCGCCGGCCAGCGGTACCTCATCCACCTCCGTCGCTTCGACGCCGACGCCGCGCAGGTCCATGGTCACGACCAAGGCCGGACCGAAGCGGTGCGCGGTCCGTACCACGATCGCCCCCGGACGGCGGCGGAGCTCGAGGTCGAGCAGGCTGCGGCCGATCCTGAGCCGGCGGAGGGCATAGCCGGTCCAGCCCTCCGGCAGGATGGGCGCGATGCCCAGCGCGGCATCCGGCGCGTCCGGTTCGAGTCCCCAGAGCGACGCGACCGCTTCGAGCAGCGCCGGGGCCGCCCCGCTGCCGGGCAGCGAGCCGGGCGCCCGCCGAAGCGCCGCCGCCGCCGCCTCCACCACGGCATGGGCCTCGACCGTGGTCGGACCGCCGACGGCGGCGCTGCGCGCATGCAGGATGGCGAGGGACCGACCGGCGGCGGCCCCGTCGACCAGCGGCTCCAGCGCGTCGAGGGTGCGCGCGTGGACCACTAGGCCGTCGGCGGGGTGCCGGGCCAGGAAGTCGAGCGCGCCGGCCAGGGGCTCACGCAGCCGGCGAAGCGCGTCGAGGTCGCCCGTCCACGCCAGCACGCGCTCGGCCAGGTCGAGAAACGCCAGCGTGCTCGTGGGCTCCGGCGCCGATGCGAGCCCGCCGAGCGGATGGTACGCCGCGATGCCGCCGTCCGGATGCTGTGTCTGGGCCAGGAACTTGAGCAGCTCGCGGGCGGGGTCGCGGTTGCCGGCGATGAGCTGCGCCGCGGCGGCGGCGCACGCTTGCGTGCCGAAGCACCAGGCCTCCTCGCCCGCTCCGCGCGGACAGGCCGCGAGCACCGCGCGCCCCACGCCCGGCACCCCCACCAGCGCCTCGTCCCCGCGCTGGCGGGACCAGGCGAAGCCGCGGGTGAGCATCTCGTCGGGCGCCTCGAACGCCGTTCCATACCGATCGAGCCGGTCGGCGTTGCGGGCCCGGGCCCCGGCCAGGCCACCCGCGCCGTCCCGCTCGAGCACGCGGACGGCACGCTGCAGCTCCTCCACATCCATGCCGGCCGCAGCAACGATCCGGAGCGGCGTCACCCCGGTGCACCGCACCCGCACCACGGGTGCGGCGTCCACTGCCTCCGCGATCAACCTGCCGCCGGCCACCGCGAAGCGCGCGCGCGGCCCTGCCGCCGCCGCCACGGCCAGGCTCCGAGCGTCGGGGGCGAGGGTGAACGCAAGATCGCCGTAGACTCCGGCAGGGTACGGCCACCCCCGGCGCAGGTCCACCTCCCACTCCGCCGTCACTTCGAGGCCGGGCGGCCCGCCGATCTCCCACATCACCGCCGGCACGTCGGACGCCGCGAGCCATCGCTCCTCCAGCCGGTGATCGCCGAGGGCGAGACTGCCGGCCATCTCATCGGCGGCGACATGGCCCGGCGCGCAGGTGATCGCGTCGCGCACTCTGGCGTCGTGCATGATCCGGAACGGCGGGACCCAGACCTCGCGGCGGTGGCCGCCCGCCGGCGAGCGCACCAGCAGCCGCCGGCCCGCGTGCGTCCACCCCGCCGCCGGCGCCAGGTCCAGCGCGGCCGTGGCGGACGGCGGCCAGGGGTCGGCGGGAGCCGCGAGCGGCGGGTCGCGGAGCGCGGCTTCCACCGCTCGCCGACCGGGCGTCGGCCATACCATCGCCGATGACGTGCGCTCGCGATGGGGCACGGCGTCGCCGACGAGCGCGTTGGCCAGCACCAGCTCGGCCTCGCGGCGCAGGGGCGAGCCGTGGGTCGCGAGCAGCGCGGGGTGAAGACCAAGGCAGAGCACGCCTCCCGCGCCGACGGCGTACTCCCATGCCAGCACGGTCTCGCTATCGAGTTCGAGGCCGCGGCGCGCTACGGCCACGACGGCCGCACCCGCGGGCCACCGCCCCTCGTAGCCCTGCAGGGCCGACGCGCCGCCGTCGAGCGCGGGAAGGAGCATGGCGCCGTCCCGCAGGCCGGCGAAGAGCGGGTGGGAGCCGAAGCCGGCCAGACCGAAGCCGGACGGCGGAGGATCGGGGAATGGAAGGGGAGCCGGGCCAACCTCCCCGAGACCGAGCGCGACGGCGAGGAGCGCGCCGTCGTGCGTGGCGAGCAGGCGGCCGCCGGCCTCGAGCCAGGCGAGGAGCCGCGGGTCGGACCCGGATTCGCCTCGCACCCACAGCACGTCCGTCTGGTCGAGGGGGACGTCGGTGAGGCGCTCGTACGTCCTGAGGCCGTGGCTCGGCAAGGCGCGGAGCCAGCGGTGCACCTCCTCCAGCTCCAGCTCCCGCTCCCGGCCGGGGTCACCCCCGGCCGAGGCGACCAGCACCAGTCGTCGCATCGTCGCGGCGCCTGCCCGCTCGATTCGTACTACGACAGCATGC
Organism: Gemmatimonadales bacterium; assembly: GCA_035703025.1. Taxonomy (GTDB): domain Bacteria; phylum Gemmatimonadota; class Gemmatimonadetes; order Gemmatimonadales; family GWC2-71-9; genus CAVVWJ01. The sequence continues at coordinate 6,803 of DASSYY010000226.1, forward strand.
GGAGCTGCTGGAAGATCTCCGCGTTCTCCCGCCGGGTGCCGGGCGTGGCTTCGAGGAAGGTCCAGCGGACGATACCGTTCCGGTCGATCAGCACGTACGCCCGGTTCGAGTAGAACTTGTCCTCGAGCAGCGTGCCGTAGAGGCGGCTGACGTCGCGCTTGAAGTCGCTCAGCAGGTCGACCGCCATCCGCTCCTTGCTCTTGAACTCCTTGAGCGTGGCCACCGAGTCGACGCTGATCGGCAGCACCACCGTGTTGGCGCTCTGGAACTGCGCGTAGTCGTCGGAGAACGCGCACATCTCCGTGGTACAGGTCTTCGTGAACGCCAGCGGGAAGAACGCGAGCAGCACGTTCTTCCCGCGCAGCTTCGAGAGCGTCACCTCGCCGGCGCCGGTGGATTCCAGGGTGAAGTCCGGCGCGGGCGATCCCACGGCGGGGAGCGAGGCCATGAAGCTCAGGCTCCCTTCGCGCGGTCGTACCGGCGGGCGATGTCGCTCCAGTTGACGACGTTCCACCACGCGGCCACGTAGTCCGGGCGGCGGTTCTGGTACTTGAGGTAGTAGGCGTGCTCCCACACGTCGCAGCCGAGGATCGGCCGCTTGCCGCTCATGAGGGGGCTGTCCTGATTCGGCGTGCTCTCGATGGTGAGCCCGCCGCTCCGGTCGGCCACCAGCCAGCCCCAGCCGCTGCCGAACCGCCCCACGCACGCCTTCTGGAACTGCTCCTTGAACTGGGCGAGGCCGCCGAACGCCTTGGCGATCGCGTCCCCAAGCGGGCCGCTCGGCTCCTTGGCGCCGCCCGGCGCCATCATCTCCCAGAACATGGTGTGGTTGACGTGGCCGCCGCCGTTGTTGCGCACCGGCGTCCGGATCGCTTCGGGGAGCGCGTCGATGCTGGCGATCAGCTCCTCGACCGTCTTCTTCTGCAGGTCGGGATGCGGCTCGAGCGCCGCGTTCAGGTTGTTGACGTAGGCCGCATGGTGCTTGTCGTGGTGGATCCGCATCGTCTGCTCGTCGATGTGCGGCTCCAGCGCAGCGTAGTCGTAGGGCAAGGGGGGAAGGGTGAACGCCATGACCGGCTCCTCGGCTGGGTCTCGCAATTCCGAATGACTTACTCGGCTCAAGCGGCCAAATATGACCGTGGCCGGCGGAGGGGTCAACGCGCCTTTGCCCGCCGCGCCGACGGCTTCACATTTCCCGCGTGCCCGCCACTTCCGCGTCGCTCCGGCCGCTCGAGCCGGTGCTGCTCGTCGACCGCCTCGCGCCGCTCCAGGCCCAGCTCATCGAGCTCCTGCGCGGGCTCGGCCCCGACGACTGGCACCGCCCGACCGCCTGCGCGCTCTGGTCGGTTCGCGACATCACCGCGCACCTGCTCGACGACGACCTCCGCCGCCTGTCCTTCCATCGCGACGGCCAGCCCGCCCCGGAGAACGTCGCGATCGACGGCCACGCCGATCTCGTCGCGTTCATCAACCGGATGAACGCCGAGTGGGTGGCCGTGGCGCGGCGGATGAGCCCGCGCGTGCTGATCGAGCTGCTCGAGGTGACGGGACCGATGGTCGAGGAGCTGTTCCGCTCGATCGACCCGCACGCACCGGCGCACTGGGCGGTCTCGTGGGCCGGGGAGGAGCGTTCGGCGCACTGGTTCGACGTCGGCCGGGACTACACCGAGCGCTGGCTCCATCAGCAGCAGATCCGCGACGCGGTCGGCGCGCCGCCGCTCGCCGGGCGGGAGTGGCTCCATCCCGTGCTCGACCTGTTCGTGCGGGCGGTGCCCGTGGCCTACCAGGCGGTGGACAGACCGGAGGGTACCGCGGTGCTGCTGGCCATTGCGGGGCGGGCCGGCGGCGATTGGAGCCTTCGGCGCGAGGCCGGCGGCTGGCGGCTGCTTGCCGGCCGGCATCCTGCCCCTGACGCGACGGTGACCCTGACGGACGACACGGCCTGGCGGCTGTTCTCCAAGGGTCTCAAGGGAGGCGCCGCGCGGGCTCGGGTCCGGATCGACGGCGATCAGGCGCTGGGCGAGGTCGTGCTGGGTGCGCTCGCCGTGATGGCCTGAGGCCAGGGACGCCCGCACAGCGCGACCAGTCCGGCGACCGCGAGGGCGGTGTACACCACCTCGCCCTGCAGCCCCGCGCCCACCGCCAGCAGCGCTCCCCAGCCGAACGCGATCAGCGGTATTGCCTGGAACGCCGGCGCCAGCCGTCCGGCCCGGAGCGCGCCGATTCGCTCGATCAGCTCGACGGCGAGACCCGCCGCCAGGAGAAAGGCGGCACCGACCAGTCCGAACCGGCCCGGCGCCAGCAGGCCCACCCACGCCACCCCGACCGCCACCCGCGCCAGCCGTCCGCTCAATGCCGCATGCCACACGCCCGCCACGATGAGCGGCATGGCGAGCGGCCGCCAATGCTCCAGTCCCGACGGCACCGCGGGAATCGCCACCCGGGCCAGCAGAAGCGCGCCGACCGGCGCCACCAGCGCACCGGGGACCTGCCGATGGAGCGGCCACAGCCCCGCGACCGCCCAGGCGGCGATCAGGAGCGGAATCGCCAGGAGCCGCTCGGCCGCCGGACTGAACGGCACGGCCGCCAGCCGGCCGACTCCGAGACCCTCCGGCCCCGCGATCGTCGCCATCAGCCACCAGGCCGGGAGCAGCAGGATGGTCGCGGCCGGGGCCAGCGGGAGCCGCCCGCCGCCGCGCGCGTGCTCCAGCAGGTAACCGGCGCACGCCGCCCCGATCACGCCGAGCACGACCAGCTCGACGTGCGGGCCGACCGCGGCGGCGAGGGCAGCGGCGAAGAGTCCGACGGCAGCGGCGAGCGGGTGGGGGGTGTCGCGATCGGGCGGTGGTGCGAACCGCAGGTACCAGCCGGCACCCACCAGAGCGGCACCCACGCCCACCTCCACGAGCGACGCCAGGACCAGCCTCCCGGTTGGGGCCGCCGCGACGAGCCCGGCGCCCCCCCAGGCGAGGAGGATGCCGCCCGGGGCCAGCGCGATCGCCCCCGCGATCGTGGGCGCCGAACGCCGGTCGAGCACGGCCACCAGCGCCGACCCGACGGCGAGGACGGCGCCGAGCACCAGGAGCGCTGCGTCAGCCGCAAGAAAGCCCGACGGGAGCGCCGCGAGCGCCGTCCGGCCGGGCATGCTGAGCGGCGCGGAGACTCCGGCAAGCCCGGCGAGCGCCAAGCCCGACGCCGCCGCAGCGAGCCCGGCGGCACGACGCGCCCGCGAGGACGGAAGGAGGGCTGCGCCCGTCAGGATGAGCAGAAATCCGACATGGATCATATCTTGCACCGCCGGATGCACCGAGTGCTGGTCCTGCGCGCTCTACCGGCGTCGCTCCCTCGGAAAATGGCCCTTGTGACGCGCACGTATCGCAAAGCCGCCGTTCGAGATGAGCGGGTGAAACGCAACCCGCGCGGGTTATCTGCAAGGCACCTGCTGCACCAAACCGATCAGGAAGGAATCCACGTCCCGTGACCGTAGCGATCGAACCCAACGTCTCCTCGTCCGCCGAGCCCCAGTTCGACTCCGGTGCCGACCGCCGCCGCCAGCTGCCGCGACGCCGCGCCTGGCGCCCCGCCACCGAGCTCGCGGTGGACTTGGGTACCGCCAATACCCTGGTGCTGGTCAAGGGCGAGGGCGTGGTGCTGAACGAGCCCTCCGTGGCGGCCGTCGATCAGGCGACCGGGAACATCATGGGGATCGGCCTCGAGGCCAAGCGGATGCTCGGCCGGACCCCCGACGGGATCCTGGCGGTCCGGCCGATGAAGGACGGCGTGATCGCGAACTTCGAGGTGGCGGAGAAGATGCTGCGCCACTTCCTCCGCCTGGTCATCGACCGCACGATCTTCAAGGTCAAGCCCACCGTCATCGTCTGCGTCCCTTCCGGCATCACCGAGGTCGAGCGCCGTGCCGTTCGCGACTCGGCGCGGTCGGCGGGCGTGAAGCGCCTGCTCATGGTGGCCGAGCCGATGGCGGCGGCGATCGGAGTGGGGCTCCCGGTCGAGACCCCGGTCGGCAGCATGGTCATCGACATCGGCGGCGGCACGACCAACATCGCGGTCATCGCGCTGGGCGGCATCGTGTGCGACGCCTCGATCCGCACGGGTGGCGACGAGCTGGACCAGGCCATCGTGCAGTTCATGCGCAAGAACTACAGCCTCCTGATCGGCGAGCCGACGGCCGAACGGATCAAGATCCGGCTCGGTTCCGCGGTACCGCTCGAGCCCGAGGAGGAGATGGACGTGAAGGGCCGCGATCTCGTGTCGGGGCTGCCGAAGACCGTGCGCGTGGACTCATCGGGCGTGCGGGACGCCGTCCAGGAGCCCGTCTCCCGGATCGTCAACGCGGTCCGGCGGGCCCTCGAGATGACTCCGCCCGAGCTGGCCAGCGACATCCTCGAACGCGGGATCGTCCTCACCGGCGGGGGCTCGCTCATCCGCGGCCTCGACCAGCTGCTGATGGAGGAGACCGGCCTGCCGGTCCGGGTGGACGACGATCCGCTCACCTCGGTGGTCCGCGGCACCGGCCGCATCCTCGACGACTACACCCGCTATGGGAACGTCCTGACGACCTGAACATTTCCGGGGCCCTGCCCCGGACCTCCCGGTCCACACGCCGACGGTCACGCCCACGGGCGCGGCCGCCGGCGTGTGGTCGTTGTGGGCCCGGGCCCACAGCCGTGGGCCGCGCCGCCGCCGCACCACGGGATGCAATTTCTGTCCTGCCTGCCAAGCATCCGCACACCTTGCCCCGATAAGCCTCAGGGCTTGCCCCGGTTACCGGGCTGTCGCGGGATCGTGCAGTCCACCTGCCGCCCTGGCATGGGTCTTCCCCATATAAGGAAGCACGCGGCCCATCCACTTGCGGCCGCGCTTCCCGATCCCGGAGGACTCGGTGCACTCGTCCCAGTTGTTCGCGCTCACGCTCGGCGCGCTGGCGCTTGCCGGCTCGTCCGTAGTCCGCGATCCAATACGGCCGTTGCCCGCGCTCTCCCACCCTACGCCCGGACGGTGACCATGCATCCCGCGGTCGAAGTGCTGCTGATCGAAGACGAGGAGTGCGACCGCCAGCTCGTGCAGGAACTGGTGGCGCTCAAGGGACGCGGCCGGGTGCACGTGACCGAGGCCGGCGACCTTCACAGCGGGCTGGCGCTGCTTGACGCGCGTCCGTTCGACCTCGTCATGCTCGACACCCGGCTGCGCGACGCTTCGGCGCTGGCCGCGCTGCGGGCCGTCGGCGAGCATGCGCCCAACACGCCGATCCTGTCCCACGCCGCCTTCCTGACGGTCGAGACGCGGCATGCCGCTCGCCAGCGGGGCGCTTGGGACGTCGTCGTCCGTGGCGGGCTCAATTCGATGTGGTCGGCGATGAGCAACCTGCTGGCGGTCTCGGCGTCGGAGCTGCACGCCCGACCGGGGCTTCAGCCTACCTGATCGGTATCGACCTGACCGGTCAGCCGCCGGGAGAGGAGCGACCAGCTCATCCCCACGCCGAGCACGAGCCCGACGGCGAGCAGCACGATGTGCGCGATCGCCGCCGAGCCCGTGGGTGAGACCACGTGCTGCTCGACCAGGAGCCAGATCAACCCGCCGCACAGCGCGAGCGCCAGCACCGCACCGGTGAGGCCGATCGAGCGGCGCGTCGCCTGCAGGACCACCACCCAGCCGATCAGCAGCAGGATCCCCACCAGAAACTTGAGCGCCGCCGAGCCGCCGGACGCCGAGCCCAGACCCACCAACGGGGCCAGCGCCCAGTGGTAGAAGGAGTGGCCGGTCGGGTTGAACGTGGCATATACGAGGAGGATCGCGCCCAGGACCCGCAGGAGAAGTCCTGCCGGACCGATGCCTGCCTTGGCCATGCCACGCTCCGTGGTGTGAAGTTCGGATCGAAAGGTCTCATAAGGGTACCAATCCTCCGCCCACCTGCCTAGGTTGGCGGCATGCATCGCACGCGCGCCTCCTGGTCGGTTCTGCTGCTCGCACTCCTGCTCGGCCTCTCGCCGCGCTGGGGCGCGCCCGTGGACGTCAGGGCCGGCGCTGCGACACTCGGACCCGCGGCCGGACCCCCGTCGCCCGATGCGTACTACCTCCGAGCCGCCGCCAGCTTACGCCAGGCGCTCGAGTGGCGCTCGCCGACCGACCGACAGCTCACCACATCAGGCGGCGCGCTTGCGACCCGCCCCATGCTCCCGATCCTTCAGGGGGTGCTGCCTGGGGCCCACGCCTCGCGTCCCGCCGCGCCTGCCGCTGGAGCGGGATGCCGCTTCCCGTACTTCCCGACCGGCCCTCCTTCGCGCACCTGATGCAGGCCTGA
>DASSYY010000254.1:0-2539 GCA_035703025.1 Gemmatimonadales bacterium
CCACGACCGCCACCCCGCCGGTGTACGCGGTGAACCTGGTCGCGGCCCCGGCGCCGACCGAGCGGAAGCGGATCGCGCGCGAGGCGATCCCCACCCCGCCGCAGGAGAAGCCCGCGCCCATCAAGCCGAGCCCCAAGCCGCCGCCGAAGGCGCCGCCCAAGCCGGAGCCGAAGCCGCCGGCCCCGACCCCGCCCGACCGAGAGGCTCCGGCGCCCACCCAGGCGCCGGTGACTCCCGCCGAAGGGGAGACGCCGAGCACCGGCACCGATGTGGTGACGATCAAGACGCCCGGGCTCGAGTTTCCCTATCCCGAGTACCTGCGGAACATCGTGAACCAGATTTACACCCGGTGGGACCGCGAAGACGTGCGCGGCAACCGATTCGCCGAGATCAGCTTCATGATCCGGCGGGACGGCTCGGTGAACGACATCCGATTCGTCACCCGCTCGGGGAGTTTCGCCTTCGACCTCAGCGCCCAGGGCGCCATCGAGGCCGCGGGCAACGCGCTCGCGTTCGGGCAGCTGCCCGACGGCTGGGACGCCGACGTGCTCCCGGTGAGCTTCTACTTCAAGCCCGCGGATCAATGAGACGACTGTCCGTCATTCTGCTGCCCGCTCTCGCCGCCTCGACGCTGGCGGCGCAGGACACCACCGTTACCAAGGACCAGCCGATTCGTATCGGCGTCGACTACGCCGTGAACCGACCGGGGCTGGTGGTGCTGCCCGGCACCGGTCTCGACTCGGCTCGCGCCATCGTCCGGCGCGACCTCGACTATACCGATCGCTTCGAGATGCTGGGCGACTTCGCCGCCGCCGGCGCGGAAGGCTCGGACGGCCCGGCTGGATCGGTGAATTACGGCATCTACAAGACGATGGGCGCCCAGCTCGGCGTCGAGCTCACCGCGGCGCCCGGGGGCGTGACCGCGCGGTTGCACGACATCAACGGTCAGAAGGTGCGGAACACGCAGACCTTCCCGCTGCCGGCGGAGACTGACCCCGAGTACCGGATGGAAGTGCACCGGCTCTCGGACGAGATCGCCCGCTGGGCCAGCGGCACGGCCGGACTGGCCGCGACGCGCTTCCTGTTCGTCTCCAACGGCCGCGTGTACCGGATCGACAGCGACGGCGAGCAGGCCGCTCCGCTCACGGCAGAAGGTGTGACCGCGCTCTCGCCGGTGTGGTCGCCCGACGGGCGGACGATCGCGTACACCCGGCTCGAGGGCGGGCGCGGCGGTGTGATCGTGCAGCCGCTGACCGGCGGCACCTCCCAGGTGGCCCCGGGCGCGCAGAGCGGTCTCAACATCACGCCCGCGTTCTCGCCCGACGGCCGGACGCTCGCGTTCGCACGCTCCGACGAGACCGGCACCGATATTTTCACCGCGAACTACGTCGATCGCTGCTGCGCGCAACGCTTGACCGTAGGACGCTTCGCTGACAACTTGTCACCAACCTTTTCCCCAGACGGCCGACGCATCGCGTTCGTGTCCACGCGCTCGGGCCCGCCGCAGATCTACGTGATGGCCGCGAACGGCACCGACCAGGAGCTCCTGGCGCCGTTCGATTACGGTGCGACCGGCGCATCCAACGCGCCCGAGTGGTCGCCGGACGGAGCCAGGGTCGTCTTCCACCGCGACGTCCGCAATGTCACTCTGGCCCCCCAGATCTTCCTGGTCGACGTCGCGGGCCGTCGCGTCACCCAGCTCACCTCGTCCGGCCGCAACGAGGATCCGACGTGGGGTCCCGATGGACGCCACATCGCGTTCATCTCCGACCGCACCGGACGGCGGCAGATCTGGATCATCGACACCGAAACCGGCCGGGTACGGCAGCTCCAGACGCCAGGAGCGGCCCGGCTTCCCGCGTGGTCCCGGCGCCTCGGCCGGGCCACGGTCGCCTCGAACCCATGAACCCGGAGTGATGATGCGCGCTTCTTCCCTGATGCTCCTGGCTTCCTTCGCGCTGGCCGCGTGCGGTGGCGGCAAGCCGCCCGAAGAGCCGGCCCCCGAGCCCGCTCCCGCCCCCGCCCCGCCGCCGGCTCCCGCGCCCGTGGACGACAGCGCCGAGCGGGAGCGACTCGAGCGCGAGCGGGTGGAGCGCGAGGCCGCCGAGCGCGCCCGTGCGCTGGCCGCGGAGCTGGGCACGATGATCAACTTCGAGTTCGACAAGGCCGACATCCGCTCCGCCGATCAGGGAACCCTGGACCGCAAGGCCGCCATCCTCGCCGCCAACACGAACGTGCGGATCCGCATCGCGGGCCACGCGGACGACCGCGGCTCCGACGAGTACAACCTCGCCCTCGGCAACCGGCGGGCGGCGGCGGCGAAGCGCTATCTCGAGAGCAAGGGCGTGGACGCCACGCGGATCGAGGTAGTGTCCTACGGGGAGGAGCGTCCCCTCAACCCCGGCGCCGACGAGGCCGCCTACGCGCAGAACCGCCGCGACGAGTTCGAGGTGACCGCGGGCGGCGAAAACCTCGTCGCACCCCAGTGAGATCGCGTCTCGGTCGCCTGGCTGGGCTACTCGCCCCCGCGCTGGTCGCG
>DASSYY010000313.1:0-3296 GCA_035703025.1 Gemmatimonadales bacterium
CGGGGTCGAGCTGGAGCCGCTGCCCGCGCTGGTCTCCACTGCCTGGCTCGCCGAACGGCTGGGGCGGCCGGGGCTCCGCGTGCTCGACGCCTCCTGGCACCTCCCGACGGCCGGCCGCGACGGCGCCGCCGAGTATGCCGCTGCCCATATTCCCGGGGCGCTCTTCTTCGATCTCGATGCCACCAGCGACCACGCCACGCCCCTCCCGCACATGCTGCCGGGCGCTGCCGCGTTCGCGGGTGCGATGTCGGCGCTCGGCCTCCACGACGGCGACGATCTCGTCGTCTACGACGCCTCCGGCACCAATATCAGCGCCGCACGGGCGTGGTGGACCTTTCGAGTCTTCGGGCACCCGCGCGTGGCGGTGCTCGACGGTGGCCTGCCCAAGTGGCGGCGCGAGGGACGTCCGCTCGAGGCCGGCCCGGTGACGCTCCCAGCCGGCCGGTTCTCCGCTTCACTCGATCGCGCGGCCGTGCGGGACCTTGCCGCCGTGCGTGCGCTCGTCGACCGGCCCACCGAGCAGATCGTGGACATGCGCTCCGCCGGGCGGTTCGCCGGCACCGAGCCCGAGCCGCGGGCCGGTCTTCGCGGCGGCCACATTCCCGGCAGCCGGAACCTGCCCTTCAACGAGCTCGTCGCCGCCGACGGGACGCTGCTCCCCGCCGACCAACTCCGCCGGCGGGTCGAGGCGGCGGGGATCGACCTCTCCCGGCCGATCGTGGCCACCTGCGGCTCGGGCACCAGCGCCTGCACGCTGATCCTCGCGCTGCACTTGCTGGGCGACGACCGCACGGCGCTCTATGACGGGTCGTGGACCGAGTGGGGTGGACGCGACGACACCCCGATCGCCACCGGTCCGGCATGACCACGCCGACCCTGCGGGTCCGAGGCACCTCGCCCCCGAGCACCGCGCTCACGCTTGGTTGCGGGGTGCTGTTCCTGTTGCCGTTCGCGGCGGTCGGCGTGGTCACGGCCGGACTCGCCATCGGCTCCGCGGCCGGCGGCGACCTCGGGAAGGCCGGCTTCCTGAGCATCTTCGCGCTCGTGTTCGGCGGGGTGGGCATCGGCGGGATCGTCGCGGTGCTGCGCGGGCGGCGCGGCGCCGAGGCGGCCATGGCGAGGGAAGCGCGGTATCCGGAGGAACCGTGGCTCTGGCGTGAGGACTGGGCCGCGCGTCGCATCGCGGACGGTTCGGTCCTGGAGATGGGTTTCGCGTGGGCGTTCGCGGCGCTCTGGAATCTGGTCAGCATCCCGGCGGCGGTGGTCGGCGTGCGCGCGGCACTGCGCGAGGGCAATCGCGCCGCCCTGGTCGCGCTGCTCTTTCCCGCGGTCGGCCTGGGCCTCCTGGTGTGGGCCGCCCGGATCACCATCCGACGCCGGCGCTACGGCTCGTCCGTGCTCGAGCTCGGCACGCTGCCCGCCGCTGTCGGCCACGCGCTCCAGGGCACCGTGCGGACGCCCGCCGAACTCCGTCCGCCGGAGGGGTTCCGGGTGGTGCTGAGCTGCATCCGCCGCGTGACCACCGGCAGCGGGCGCAACCGGTCCACCTCGGAATCGATCCTGTGGCAGGAGGAGCATCGCACCAGCGCCGGCACCCTCGGCGTCCCGGTCGCCTTCGCGATCCCCGCGGACGCCGTGCCGAGCGACCCGGGCCGCGGCAATGACCGGACGCTCTGGCGGCTCGAGCTTTCGGCGGAGGTGCCGGGCGTCGACTACGCGGCGGGATTCGAGGTGCCCGTGTTCCGTACCGCCGCGAGCGCGCTGCCGCGCACCGAGGCCGAGGCTGCGGTGGCCGCGCTCGCGGCCGTGCCGGCGGACTTCCGCCAGCCAGCGGGCTCGCGCATCCAGGTGAGCCGCACGCGGCGGGGCACGGAGATCTACTTCCCGGCTGCGCGTAACCCGGGCCTGGCGAGCTCGCTCACCGTCTTCACGCTGATCTGGGCGGCCGCCATCTGGGCCACGATCGCGTTCCGCGCGCCGCTGATCTTCCCGATCGTTTTCGGCGCCTTCGGAGTGCTGCTGCTGATCATCCTGATCGATCAGTGGATCGGCGTGACCCGGGTGACGGCCGACCGCGACGGCGTCACGGTGGCGAAGGGATGGCTGGTGCCGGGCAGCGGGCGCACGCTGCGCGCAGCGGAGGTGGCGGAGGTGACGATCAAGATCGGCAGCCAGGCGGGCCGGACCCCATATTACGACGTCGTCCTCGTGACCACCGCCGGGAAGCGCGTGACCGCAGGCGGCGGCATTTCCGACAAGCGTGAAGCGGAGTGGCTGGCGGCCGCCGTGCAGACCGCGCTGCGCCAGGGCTACTGAGCGGGCGGCGCCAGGTTCCCGCAGGCCACGATCGTGCTCATGTTGGCGGCCGAGGCGTGGACGTTGATGAAGTACTGGCCCGTCGTCGGGAGAGGGAGCGGCAGATCGGCGTCGCCGGTCGCCTGGCCGTCGCCGCCCACCTTGAGCACCGAGTACGCATCCGCCGGCCCGAGCACTCCCAGATCATCGCCGCACTGCCCCCGGTGTACGTGCCACGGATGCCGGCCGCCGGGCGCGGCGTTCGAGATGGTGACGTGCGCGTGGGTCTGGGTCGGGTTCTTCTCGCGGTGCCCCATCCAGCCCGAGCCCGATACCTGGAGCGCTCCGGCGAGCGCGGCGGGGCTGGCCAGCGTGGCGTTCCAGCGGGCGGTGACGGGCTGAGCGTTGGGATCGATCTCGACACTGCGGCGGCCGCACGCGGCCAGCGCGACGGCGGAGACGATGAGACCTGCGGTCATGGCGGTGCGCATGCGATCCTCCACGGCGGTGCGGTTGCGATGCTCCCGCCTATATGGCCGTCGCTGGAGGGGCGTTGCGGTGACGAGCGACACACGCCCGCCGCGCGCGCTCAGCGTTTCGGGCGCGCGCCGCAGGCGCGCAGCAGCTCGCGCGGTGCGGGGTAGTTGGGAAAGAGCTCGCGCGCGTCCCGCGCCAGCGGGATCGCGCGGTCACACCGGCCCGCGCGCGCCCAGCTTCGGGCGAGCAGCATCCGGATGCGATAGCTGCCGGGGTCGATGGCGGCCGCCCGCGCCATGTCGGCCCGGTCACCGCCGCTGAAGACCCCCATCGCCAGCGTCTGGGCCGCGCTCCGGCCGACGAACACGAGGCCGACCAGCGCGACACCCGCCAGCGCCACGCGGCGGGCCCGGGGCGCGAGCGGAAGCTCGCGGATCGGCCGCGCGGACGACGCGAGCACGCCGATGATCGTCCATGCGAAGAGCGTCGGCACCGGCAGGACCAGCACCGCGTCGAACGCGCCG